>CAJOQI010000027.1 GCA_905236895.1 uncultured Peptostreptococcaceae bacterium
CGGCATTTCTGAAGAAGAAGTTATCAGCAACATCATGCTTGCTAAGGCAGCAATCAAGAAGATGCTTGATCCTGCTACAGTAGCTGATCTGGTTTACTTCCTCACCACAGATACAGCTGAGTCCATCACAGGAACAGCTATCCCAATTGACGGCGGTTGGACAGCTAACTAATTAGCTTTTCAATATGAGGGGGAGCTATTCTTTATCAGTTATTTTTTAATAGTAGAAGGAGAGAATTACATGAGTATATTTGCTATCATTCTGTCTCTGGGATTACTTATCTACCTCGCATATAGAGGCTGGTCTGTAATCATCATTGCACCACTCCTTGCTCTCTTGGCAGCTATTCTGTCAGGTCTTGCAGGAGACCCGGTGCACCCGATGGCAACCTACACCCAGGAATTCATGCCTTCCTTAGGTAACTATGTAACATCCAACTTCCCGATGTTCTTGCTCGGCGCAATCTTCGGTAAGGTAATGGACGACACAGGTTCCGCTAAGGCAATCGCTGAGTGGTTCGTAAAACACCTCGGCACAGGTAAGGAAATCTGGACAGTAGTACTTGCTTGCGGCGTTATCACTTACGGTGGTGTATCCCTGTTCGTAGCTGCATTCGCTATTTATCCAATCGGTGCTGCTCTTTACAGAGAATCCAATCTGCCTAAGAGATTACTTCCCCCGGCAATCGCTCTTGGTGCTTTCACATTCACCATGACAGCTATCCCGGGAACTCCGCAAATTCAGAACACAATCCCGATGAAGTACTTCGGTACCGACTCTTTCGCAGCTCCGATCCTTGGTATCATCGCTGCTCTGATTATGTTCTTCGGCGGATGCTTCTGGCTTAAGTCCAGAGAAAAAGCTGCTGTTGCAAAGGGCGAGGGTTATGGCGTTCACGCTAATGACCACGAGTTCAAGGGTGATGCAAGCAACCTGCCAAGCCCGGTTGCTGCTTTCATCCCGCCAATCGCAGTTATTATTGCTAACATCCTGTTCACAAAGGTTATCTTCACAGATGCTCACTATGATGGAGCTTATCTGGAGAACCTGCAGGAGATTATGCATAAGACATATGTTAACACCACACTGAGTGGCGTAAGAGGTTCTTGGTCTGTATACCTGGCACTGATTATCGGTATCCTTCTCACAATCATCTTCAACTTCAAGAGATTCCCCGGCGGAATTTGGGACACTCTTAAAGAAGGTGTAAGCGGTTCCTTCCTGGCTATCATGAACACCGCTACTGAGGTAGGTTATGGTAACGTAATCAAGACTCTTGCCGGTTTCGCTCTTATCTCCACATTCCTCACAGAGGTTATCTCCAATCCGCTTATCGGTGGTACAGTAGCCGCTTCCGGACTTGCTGGTATTACAGGTTCAGCTTCCGGCGGTATGTCCATCGCTCTCGAAGCATTTGGTCAGACCTTCATGGAGAGATGCGTTGCTAAGGGAATCGATCCTGCTGTACTCCACAGATGTATTTCTGTAGGTTCCGGCGGATTCGATACACTGCCACACAATGGTGCTGTAATCACGCTGCTCAATGTTACAGGCATGACTCACAAAGAGTCCTATGTAAACATTGGTATGTGTACGGTAATCATTCCGACCATCGCAGCTGCAGTAATCATTATCCTCGGTTCAATGGGTCTTTGCTAATAGCTACTGTTTAATCGAAGGAACAAAAAAATAAGAGACGGCCCTTTATGGGCCGTCTTTTTCTTCTTCATCTGTGGGAAGGAGGAGATTCTCGGGATCCACATCCTTTCCCTTGTCACGATTTCTTTTGTTATTCCCCGCAATCTGAGCCAGGGTAACCGCGATGATTAGAAATATACCAAAGAGTCCGCCAAACTTTTCCATAAAACAACCTCCCTTATTTCGAAAGGCACCCCACGCAGGGGTGGTCCTAAAGAACGCTTTTTTTGATTGTACCATTTTTGGCCCGTCAATCAAGAAGAGGAAAAACCCGCACACTATGTTTGAATGTGCCCGGAAAGGGGGTATATTATAAATAGAAAAGAGAATATAAGCAGCTGCAAGACATATGATTTAAGAGGAGGGGAAAGTCATGAAGAAGATTGTAGCAAATAGGCACGAGGACAAGGTTGAGATCATTGTTTACGAAGCAGGCGAACCAATGTGGGAGAGAATCGTAAGCGTTGAAGAATGTGCCAACCTTGACGAAGTAAGACAACTCTTGGATCACGAAATGCTGGAGCAGGAAGGTGCGGAGAGACTCAATCCGGAGGAGATTGAAGAACTTAGAGTTCAGATTCAGGAAGCCCTGGCATAAAAGCATTAACAAGGCATAAATAAAGCCAAATTCCAAAATAGAGAAGCCCTTGTTGTAAAGACAAGGGCTTTTAACTTATACTATAGTCGTAAGAAACATTTTTTGAAAGGATAAGATAGATGAATAGAAAAGGGATTGTGGCTGTTGCCATAATGGTTATGCTGGTCGTTGCTTTGATGATTTCCGGTTGCAGCCCCAAATCAGGCAGCGGATCGTCAGGCAGTGGATTGTCAGGAAGCGGTGCGGAGAGTGAATCTGCGGAAAAGATAGGCATCAAGCATGCGGAGATCAATGTAAAGGATTACGGAAAGATTGTTCTGGAATTGGACGGAGATGTGGCGCCAATTACGGTTGCAAATTTTGTTGCCTTGGCTGAAAGTGGATTCTATGATGGCCTTACCTTCCATAGAATTATGGACGGATTCATGATTCAGGGAGGAGACCCTTCTCATGATGGAACCGGTGGCTCCGAAGAGACGATTATAGGAGAGTTTAAGGCAAACGGATATAAGAATAGCATTTCCCATGTTAAGGGAACGGTTTCCATGGCTCGCAGAAGTAATGACAATAACAGTGCTTCATCACAATTCTTTATTATGGTGGATGACGCAACTTATCTTGACGGAAGCTACGCTGCCTTTGGTCACGTGACGGAGGGCCAGGATATTGTGGATAAGATTGCATCCGACGCTGAACCTGTGGATAATAACGGAACCATTCCTTTTGAAAACCAGCCTGTTATTGAAAGTATCGTAATACTTGATTAGTTAATTAATCCTGTTGTGCATTTTAGAGGGGGGCATGGTAAAAAGGGTTCAACAGGGCACCAACAAGGGTAAATGGTATTAGCGGGATGGATTTCACGCAGCTTTCAGACTATGAAAATTACTATTGCAAACTATCTGCTCGGGAAATCATCTTCCTATACGAAAATAAATTAAGTTAAGTCATATATGCAAAAATATAGAATCGATCAAATAAAACTGGGGCTTGATGAATCTCCGGAAGCCTTTGAAGAGAAGATCAGGAAAAAGCTGGGAAGCAAGGGCAGAGGGGCAAAGGTTTCCAATATAAAAATCCTTAGGAGGGCCATTGACGGAAGAGGCAAGGATGTAAAATGGGTTTATAATCTTTCCTTTGACTCGGATGTAAAGTTGAGCCTTCAGAAATACGAGGAAAAGCCATATGAGATCCATCCCATAGACAGATCCTTGGAAGATATGCTCGTCCGCACAGGCAAGAGGCCAATAATTGTGGGCTTTGGTCCCTGCGGTATGTTCGCCACTTTGGTACTGGCGGAGGCGGGATTAAGGCCACTGGTTCTTGAGCGGGGGAGCGACGTGGATAGTCGAACCGCCAAGGTGAATAGGTTCTGGGAGAGTGGAGTGCTGGATCCGGAGTGCAATATGCAGTTTGGTGAAGGTGGCGCAGGAACCTTTTCCGACGGTAAATTGAATACGGGGATAAAGGATCCTCGCATAGGTTTTGTCCTTAAAACCATGGTGGAAGCCGGGGCAAGTCCGGACATTCTAATAGACGGAAGACCCCATGTGGGAACTGATGTGCTGGTGACCGTGGTTAAGAACATCAGGGAGAGAATCAAAAACCTCGGAGGAGAAATCCGCTTCGACACCAAGGTGGAAGAGATTCTATTTGAAGAAGAGGGAAAGGATGAAGGAGAAACCATCTTTAAGAACAGAGTCGCCGGAGTTAGGATTTCAAGTGGAGAAGAAATAGAAGGCAGCCAAGTGATTCTTGCCATTGGCCACAGCGCCAGAGACACGGTTAGAAATCTTTACGGCCAGGGAATCCAAATGGAATCAAAGCCCTTTTCCATGGGAGTAAGAGTGGAGCATTCCCAGGACCTGATTGACAAAGGAATCTACGGCGAAAGTGCGGGACATCCAAGCCTTCCGCCTGCATATTATAAGCTGTCGTATAGAGCCGGTGACGGTCGGGGAGTCTATTCCTTCTGCATGTGCCCCGGCGGAGAAATAGTAAATGCCTCTTCCCAAGAAGGCGGTGTCTGCACCAACGGCATGAGCAATAGCGAAAGGGATAGCGGCAAAGCCAATAGCGGAATCCTGGTTGATATAAGGCCGGAGGACTGCGCTTCAGGGATGAATAATCCATTGGCAGGCATGTATTTCCAGGAAAAATACGAGAAACTTGCTTTTTCCCATGGGGGAAAGTCTTATAAACTGCCGGAGTCCCAATGGAAGGACTTTTTAGCGGCAGTTGAGCAGGGTGAGGAAAAAAGTGACTCCGCAAAAGCTGGAGAAAACCCTGTAGTGGACTCTCTTCCATCTTTTGTGGCAAAAGATATTGCTGAGGCCATGCCTTTCTTTGGCAAAAGAATACCGGGATTTGATGGTCCGGAAACCAGGATGGTGGGAATAGAAGCCAGATCTTCCTCTCCCGTAAGAATTCTGAGAGACGGAGATACAATGGAGGCAATGGCTTATTGCGAGGAAGAGTCTTTCTCCGTTACAGAAGAAAAAAAGACAAGCATAATAAAAGGCCTCTATCCCACAGGAGAAGGGGCCGGATACGCCGGTGGAATAACCAGCGCTGCAGTTGATGGAATTAAAATCGCCGAAAGGATTATATTGGCTATATCAGGTCGGCTTTGATTAAGAAGCGAGCGGCCAGGCGCTGCTCCTTAAGAGGTTGAATAAGATAGGGAGATGAGAAAATGCTCTTGTCTCCTTTTTCTTTTATGTCTCTGGCCATATAAAGGGTTACGGCTTCTTTGCTACTCAGGTTAACCAGATCTCTAAACCTTGCCTTGGTTTCATCCGGGGTCCAGAAAAGGTTTTGACGCTTCATGGCTTCGGAGAAGCTGGTGGCTTCTTTAAGATTGTTCAGCTCTTTTTCCTGTCTCTTGATTTCCACCTCAACCACGGTGCTAAGAACCTTCATAAAATGCTCTTTGCGATAGATGAGTAGGGGATCCAGATTGAATATATGAGCTGTCGCATCAGCCTGCTTGGTGGTTCGCTGGTCGAAGGTGCCTTTAACAAAGGCATAGAATTTGCCGTCGTAAACTCCAAAGACCTTCATGGTGTCAAGATAGCCAAGGCGAAGAAGCCTGGAACTGTTATCCTTGTCGAATACCAAGAAATTGCCCAAATCGAAATTAGGCTCAATCAAAGTAATATCGTCGCAGCAGGCCAGCTCTTTCTTGGGCTCCCAACGACCTACGGCTTTTAGATAGATGGCTACAACCTTTGTTGCCCCGCGTTCCACAGCCATATGGATGGGCATTACATTGATGGAGCCGCCGTCGATATAGCTTACTCCGTCGATAACCTTGGGCTTGATTCCCGGGAAAACCGTGGCGCTTGCCACGATAAAATCAGTCAGTTTTCCCTGGGGGATTTCATCCTTCCAAAGATAAACAGGCTTATAGGCGGGAATCTCTATAGTCATGAGACCAAAGTCCACGGGGCTCTGTCTGACCACATCCTCCGGAATATATTTGTTTGCCATTTTCTGAAGGGGAGCGGAGCTGACGCCACCCTGCTTAAAGGCTTCAAGAGCGTAGTCCACAGGCTGGGCACCGGCCTCCACCTGAAAGACCTTGTCCGCTTCCATCTTAAGCCAAAGCTCCTCGCAAAGCTCCTGCTTTCCCTGGGCAACCATGGCGCCGTTAATTGCGCCAACGGAAACCCCAACAACCATATCAAAAGCAAAGCCCAGTTCCCTAAGGGCC
>CAJOQI010000028.1 GCA_905236895.1 uncultured Peptostreptococcaceae bacterium
GAATGAACACGATTCCGAAATAATGGCGGGGCTCTTGATTGAAAAGGGCTTCACCAGGGTTGAGGATATTAAGGATGCCAATGTGGAAATCATGAATACTTGCAGTGTCAGGGAGAATGCGGACAAAAGGTTTTTTGGTACCCTGGGACAGCTGAAACATAGGAAGGAAGAGGATCCTGACTTTACCGTTTGCGTGGCAGGATGCATGATGCAGCAACAAAGTATTATCGATACACTGAAAGCCAAATATCCATGGGTTGATTTGGTTTTCGGTACTCATAATATTCACGAATTGCCTGAACTTCTGGATAAGGTTGTTACCGAAAAAGCAAAGATAATCGAGGTCCTTCCGGATATGGAGAATATCGTTGAAGGACTTCCCGCAGAGAGACTGTTTAAGCATAAGGCCTTGGTCAATATTATGTACGGATGCAATAACTTCTGTACCTATTGCATAGTTCCTTATACCAGGGGAAGAGAGAAGAGCAGAACCTCTGAAGCCATAGAAAAGGAAGTAAGGGATCTTGTTTCCGACGGAGTTAAGGAGATAATGCTTCTTGGGCAGAACGTTAATTCCTATAAGGGAGAAGGAGATGTGGATTTCCCTGCGCTTATAAGGCGGCTCAATGAAATCGAAGGTCTTGAGAGAATCCGCTTCATGACTTCTCATCCCAAGGATTTGTCCGAGGACCTTATTCAGGCCTTTGTTGATTGCGAAAAGCTTTGCAAGAATATCCATCTTCCCGTACAAGCTGGATCAAGCAATCTTCTTAAGAGGATGAACAGGAAGTATACCAGAGAGGAATATCTTCTCTTGGTAAAGAAACTGAGAGATGCTGTGCCTGAAATAACCATATCAACGGATATAATCGTGGGATTCCCGGGAGAAACAGAGGAAGACTTCCGGGAGACCTTATCTCTTGTGGAAGAGGTTAGATATGATTCTGCCTTTACCTTCCTATATTCCATAAGAACGGGAACTCCGGCCGCAACCTATGAGGATCAGATTCCGGAAGAAATTAAACATGAGAGGTTTAACCGACTGGTTGATGCGGTAAAT
Source organism: uncultured Peptostreptococcaceae bacterium (assembly GCA_905236895.1). Taxonomy (GTDB): domain Bacteria; phylum Bacillota; class Clostridia; order Peptostreptococcales; family Anaerovoracaceae; genus Eubacterium_B. The sequence continues at coordinate 1,061 of CAJOQI010000028.1, forward strand.
AGAATAAGTGAAGAAAAGAATGCTCTCTATCTTGGAAAGGTGGAGAAGGTATTGGTTGAAAGCATAAGCAAGAACGACGACAATAGTCTTTCCGGCAGAACAGATGGTTTTAAGTTGGTGAACTTTGCAGGAGATGAGGCTTTGATCGGAAAGACGGTGGATGTTGAAATAACTGAGACAAGGACTTTTAGCTTAAACGGGAGGTTAGTATGAACGATAAATTGGGACTTGTTCACATCTATTGCGGCGAAGGGAAGGGCAAGACAACCGCTTCGGTGGGCCTAACCGTAAGAGCAGCAGGCTATGGACTTAATGTTTTGTTTATGCAGTTTCTAAAATCGGGAACCAGCAGCGAGCTTAAGGTTCTTGATAGTCTTCCCAATGTGGAGGTTATAAGTACCAAGCCCATAAAGAAATTCTCATTCCAAATGACCCCTGAGGAGAAGGAAGAGGTTAGGAAAATCGACGGAGAACAGTTTAAGGCTGTTGAAGAGAGGTTGAGATCCGAAGACATAGATATGTTCGTCTTGGATGAATGTCTTGGAGCTATTGAGGCGGGACTCTTTGATGAGGAAATGATAGTTGAATTCATCAAGACCAAGCCGGAGCATCTGGAGGTTGTTCTTACGGGAAGATATCCTACCGACCGGTTGGTTGAACTGGCAGACTATGTTTCAAAAATCGACAAGGTAAAGCATCCCTATGACAGAGGGATAATGGCAAGGAAAGGAATAGAGGCTTAAGTGAAAAGAAAGATAAATCTAAGTCCAACGATAATAATGGTTATACTTCTCTTTGCAATGAGAATTGCCAGAGGAGGATTCAGCAATTTCGCCGATTTCATTATGGATCGTCTTTTGATGCTGCCTGCCATTGTTGTGGGACTGTCTCTCCATGAATTTGGACATGCCTATGCATCCGATAAACTGGGGGATCCAACCCCGAGACAGCAGGGAAGAGTTACCATAAATCCAATTTCCCATGTGGACCCAATAGGTTTTTTAGCTTTGATTTTTGCGGGCTTTGGTTGGGGCGTTCCCGTAAGCATTGACCCTCGCTATTATAAAAATAGGAGAAGGGATGAAGCCATTGTGGCTGTAGCGGGAGTCACCATGAATCTTATTATCGTGGTTATAGCAACCATGGTTACTTTTATATTCGTCAGGACCGCAGGAAGCTTCCTGGGTACAAGCTTGGGAGAAATAGTATTTGAGATTCTGTTATACTTTATCACCATCAATTCCATGCTTATGGTATTTAATCTCCTTCCTGTACCGCCATTGGACGGCTTTAATCTGGTAACAAAAATATTTAAGCTGGATAAATACGAATGGTGGTATCTGCTATATAGAAGTGGCCCAATGATTCTCTTATTCCTTGTATTATTCAATGTGGTAGGGATTATTATTTCACCCATAACCAAGATTATTACGGGAATTTGCTTCTCAATAATTCAGTGAATATACGTATAATTTAATAGCATGTAATTAATTAGCACTCTTATGTTGAGAGTGCTAATTTTGTGGTATAATAGGTTTGGATAGATTATTTACCTCAGGGAGGAAGGAATAGAGATGAATATTGATAGATATACGGAAAAGATGCAGAATGCTTTGATGGAGGCCCAAAACATAGCATTGGAGAACGGAAACCAATCTTTGGAGCTGGAGCATCTAAACTATGCATTGGTTAGCCAAATGGATGGGTTGATCCCAAGGCTTCTCCAAACCATGGACATTGATTTGGAATCCTTTAGAAGGGATTCCGAGGCTTTGGTGAATAAGCTGCCAAAGGTTAGCGGAAGCGGATCGGATAATCTATATGCGGGTTCAGGCCTTAACAGAGTTTTGGCGAAGGCGGAAAAAAAAGCTCAGGAGTTTAAGGACGAATATGTAAGCGTGGAGCATATTTATCTTTCCATGTTGGAAGAAGGCTCCGGCCCCATTGCGGACCTATTCAGAAAGTATCAAATAACAACTAATAGATTATTGGAGGCATTGACAAAAGTGAGAGGGAATCAGAGAATTACAAGTCAAAACCCGGAGGACAATTACGAGGCTTTGACCAAATACGGAACGGACCTGGTCGAGATGGCAAGGCAGGGTAAACTGGATCCCGTAATCGGTCGTGATGCGGAGATTCGCCATACCATCCAGATTCTTTCGCGAAGAACGAAGAATAATCCTGTTTTAATCGGAGAACCGGGGGTAGGTAAAACCGCTGTCATTGAGGGGTTGGCCCAAAGAATCCTTAAGGGGGACGTGCCTGAAGGACTTAAGGACAAGACCATCTTTGCTCTTGATATGGGTGCATTAATTGCCGGAGCAAAATTCAGAGGAGAGTTTGAGGAACGTCTAAAGGCGGTTCTTTCCGAGGTGGAAAA
>CAJOQI010000029.1 GCA_905236895.1 uncultured Peptostreptococcaceae bacterium
ACTGCCTTTCAAAAGGGATTCTAACCTTTGGCAGGATTGCTGTCAATGGCAGGGAAGAGGGAAAGTTAGCATTGATTAATAATGGTTAGAAATATATACTTTTCACATAAGAAAATGAAGAGATGAAATGTCATGAATCTAAGAGAAGCGGAAATAGGTAAAAACTATAGGATAACCCAGGTAGGGGGAGAAGGTGCCTTAAGACAGCATTTTCTTGACATGGGCGTTATCCCTGAGGTTATTGTAAAGATAGTAAAATATGCTCCCATGGGTGACCCCATGGAGATTTTGATACATGGGTATGAACTGACCTTAAGACTTTCGGAAGCGGAGAAGATTTTGGTTGAGCCTGCGGAGGAAAACCAAAAAGGCAAAAAGCCTAAGAAGGTAAGCAAGGTCCATCACCCCGGTTTGGGGGAAAAGGGAAAGTATCATAACAAAGAAGAAGAGAATCCTCTGCCGGAGGGAGAGATTCTCACCTTTGCTTTGGTGGGAAATCAGAACTGCGGCAAGACCACCCTTTTCAATCAGCTGACGGGATCCAACCAGCATGTGGGGAATTTCCCGGGAGTTACGGTGGACAGAAAGGACGGAGTAATCAAAGGCCATCCAAATACCTTGGTTACCGACCTGCCGGGGATTTATTCCATGTCTCCCTATAGCAACGAAGAAATCATTTCCAGAAACTTTGTTATCGACGAAAAGCCTAAAGGGATAATAAATATCGTTGATGCCACCAATATTGAGAGGAATCTCTACCTCACCATGCAGCTTCTTGAAATGAATGTGCCCATGGTTGTGGCCCTTAATATGATGGATGAGGTTACTGCAAACGGTGGATCTGTTGATGTCAATACCATGGAGGCCATGCTTGGAGTTCCGGTTATTCCAATTTCTGCTGTAAAGAATCAGGGTGTAGACGAATTGGTGGAGCACGCCATTCACGTGGCCTATTATCAGGAAAGGCCGGTGAGACAGGACTTCTGCAGTGAAGAGGATAATGGAGGTGCGGTTCATAGAGCAATCCATTCTGTACTCCATTTTATTCAGGACCATGCCAAGAGGGCTGGGCTGCCATTAAGATTCACCGCAACAAAGGTAATCGAGGGAGATCAGACAACCATGGAAAAGCTGGGACTTGATCAGAACGAGATTGAGACCATAGACCATATTATTCTCCAGATGGAGCAGGAAAGAGGTCTTGATAGAAGCGCGGCCATGGCAGATATGAGATTCTCTTTTATAGACGGAGTTTGTTCAGCCACGGTTAAGAAACCAAAGGAAAGTGCAGAATCAAAGCGAAGCAGAAATATAGATAAGATTCTGACCGGACAGCATACGGCAATTCCGGCCTTTGTCATAATAATGGGTTTGGTATTCTTCCTTACCTTTAATGTCATCGGCAAGTTTTTCCAGGAAATCCTGGAGGCAGGAATAGACGGAGCTACTTCTTGGGTTAATCAAACTATGATTACTCATGGAGTAAATGATGTTATAAGGAGTCTGATTGTTGAGGGCGTTATGACGGGAGTGGGAAGCGTTTTAAGCTTTGTTCCTATCATAATAACTCTGTTCTTCTTCCTCTCTCTTATGGAGGACAGCGGATATATAGCAAGGGTTGCCTTTGTTATGGACAAGCTCCTAAGAAAGATAGGTCTTTCAGGAAGAAGTATAGTACCTCTTCTTGTTGGCTTCGGCTGCACCGTTCCTGCGGTTATGGCAACCAGAACGCTGCCCAGCGAAAGAGATAGGAGGATGACCATTCTTCTGACACCATTTATGAGTTGTACTGCCAAGCTACCTATTTACGCTTTCTTTGTAAGTGCCTTTTTCCCCGGGAAGGGTGGGTTCATAATGACAGGCTTATACCTCCTTGGAATAATCGTAGGCATCCTGGTGGCATTGCTATACAGACAGACCCTTTTCAAGGGGGAGGCGGTGCCCTTTGTTATGGAACTCCCCAATTACAGAATGCCAAGTGCCAAGAACGTAATTAGGCTTCTCTGGGATAAGGCCAAGGACTTCCTTGAAAGAGCCTTCTCCGTAATACTGATTGCCACCATAGTTGTATGGCTTCTCAAAACCTTTGATATTCACTTTAATATTGTGGAGGATTCCAGGCTTAGCATCATGGCTTTGATGGCTAGCGTAATTGCGCCAATCTTCGCGCCTTTGGGATTGGGGGATTGGAGAATAGTTACCTCTCTCATAAGCGGAATCATGGCAAAGGAAAGCGTGGTTTCCGTAATAGAGGTGCTGTTCGGACAGAACGCAGCTCAGGTTATTACGCCTCTTGCTGCTGCGTCCCTTCTTGTATTCTCTCTTCTATACACTCCCTGCATTGCGGCCATTGCTGCGATAAAGAGAGAGATGGGGTGGAAGTGGGCCCTTGGAAGCGTTATGTGGCAGTGTTTCATAGCCTGGGTTGTGGCCTTTATAGTTAGGCTCATAGGCTTGGCCATTGGGTTATAAAACCGGAGATAATACAAGCCCTCGACGTTGAAGTCGAGGGCTCTTTTGTTGCAATAATTATTACTTATTCAAGCTCTGTGCTGTGGACGATTCTTCTGAATCTCACTTCGTTGCCACTGAGCATTTTCTTTGCTGTTTCCGCTTCGCCGCACTGGTTGTCGTAGGGGTCGCGCCTATACTGCTTCTTTGGTGGATTGAAGGGCTCCTGAATGTCCGTATTGAATATGAGGCGATAGGGGTCCATATTGCCGAAATAGAATTCGCAGTTTTCTTCCGCACTGGCTTTAGTCTTGCCGCGTCTTCTTTCGCCTCCTCCTACGGATGGGTCAACAGGCCTAAAGCCGACACCTTCGAAATAGACTTCTGCCCAGTCGTGCATTCCGCCGTTGTCCCCGTCTGTGCAAATCCCCGATTCCCAGCGGGCGGGGATACCGTTATATCTCATCAAAGTGATGAGAAGAGATGCCTGAAGTCCGCAGTCTCCACGACCTCTCAAGGCAAAGTATTCGGCCAGAGATTCGATTGCGGCATAGTCGCGAACGAAGGAATAATGATATTCGTGGGTGATATAGTCGTAAATCTTTCTGGCGATTTCAGTCTTATTCTTTGTCTTTCCCACAATCTTTTCGGATAGAGCCTGAATGAAGGGGGTGAAGACATAGTGGGGAGCCTTCTCCTCCAAGTCGGCGGGCTTAACCTGTTTTCTTAAGATCATTTCCTTTGCAGGGGTGGCGTTCTTTGATGCCTTAAGGAGATCCTTATAGCTCATATAAGTCTGAGTGTTCTTAAAGGTAAAGCGAACCGAAAACTGATTCTGCTTATCGCCGCTTACCTTGAAGCAGGCGGTTCTCTGTGGGGATGATGCCGGTGCGATTTCCGCCTTGCCGCTGGAAGAGATAAGTTTGATTGCACTCATTCCGCCTCCGTGAGGAGATGGATAGGGAAGGTGGACCGTAAGCTTTTCGCCGGTTGCCGACTTCTTTGATACGGTGCAGGTCATCTCCACATCTGCGGTTACCGTTGCCTTGCCACGCTCTCTCATCATGTCAATTGCAATGGCGGATTCGTCTGCCTCTCCCTGGGGATAGGTATTTCCCTTCCATTTAAGGATTAGGGGGCTTCCTTTGAAGAGGGAAGAAATTGTGCACTCCGCATATTTCTTCTTGCCTTCAACAAAGATATAGTCCAAATCTCCCTGGATTTTCTCCAGGTCCTTCTTTTTAAATCCCGGTATATATTTGGCAATTCCCTTAATAACGTCTTTCTCGTCCATGATATAGAACTCTTCCAGAAGTTCGTTGTTATGGATTTCAAGGAGAATGCGATCCTTCACAATCTGGGGAAGGTCGCTTCTCTTAAGATGGTATTCAGCCTTGGTCTTAAACTCCTTAAAAAATCCTGCACCTTTCAGCTTTTCCAGCTCAGGCGGAAGATTGACGGAAAGGGAATTAACGATGGATTCATTCATAAATATCACCTCCTATAGGCAAATAACTGCCATAATTATAACTGAAGCCGTTGACTTTAGTCCATAGTTAAAGTAAGATGATTGAGGAATAGAATCTTTTAATCGGTACATAGATGCCGGAAAGATTAAGTCATAATCCGTATGCGTTTTGATGAGTCTTATCCGGCAGGAGTGGGACTCTTTTTCTTATGAATTTTAAATCCAATTTAATGACAACGGAAGAAATAATGCGTGCTCTTAAGAGAATGGCCCACCAGATTGCGGAGCATAATAACGGCATAGAGAATCTTGTGATTCTTGGAATCCAAAAAGGTGGAGTTCCTCTTGCCATGCAGCTTTCTTCCTATCTCAACGCCATGGAGGGAATCGATGTTCCCACGGGAGAGCTTAATATCATCGCCCACCGTGACGATCTTAAGACCAGGGAAACCAAGGAAGAGGATGCAGCCAGAGAGTCGGTAATCCCTTGCGATATAGAGGGTAGGGATGTGGTTCTGGTGGACGACGTTCTCTATACGGGAAGGACGGCAAGGGCGGCCTTTGATGCCCTTTCGGAATTCGGTCGGGCAGCAACCATACAGTTGGCGGTGCTGATTGACCGAGGCCACAGAGAACTTCCTATCAGGGCGGACTATGTGGGGAAGAATATTCCCACCTCTCACACGGAAACCATTCAGGTTGACTTTGATGAAAATGGACTTAATCCATTGGTTAATATCTACGATCTTTAACAAAGAGGAAATGAATGAGCTAGAACAAAGACATCACATTGGAGGGGATCTACGACGCCAGAGAATTGGGAACGCCCAAGGTGCTTATTCTTGGACTTCAGCTTTTTGGACTTTTTTTTCGAACTGGTGTTTACTTTTTGTTCTTTTTATGTTATAGTGGGTTGGGAAATTATATCATTTAATGATTTATGGAGAGATAAGATGTCAAAAGCAAAGGAAAAAGCAAGGGCAAGAGAGCAGAAAATCTTGAACTTTATGAAGGAAGAGGTAAAGAGGAGAGGTTATGCTCCGACTGTTAGGGAGATAGGTACTGCCCTTGGTATCAAGTCCACATCCACGGTTCATAAGGATATAGAGAGCCTGGTAGCTCAAGGCTTTGTTAGAAAAGATCCATCCAAGCCCAGAGCTCTGGTTCTGGTTGGAGCAAATTCCGAGAGAGAGAATTTTGCCAATGTATCTCCTATTCCAGATAATATTGTTGAGCTTCCTGTATTGGGCAGCATTGCAGCAGGCTCACCCATTCTGGCAGAGGAGAATGTGGAAGACAGTTTCATGATGCCTGCCAGATATGTAAACGGAAAAACCAACTATATGCTTAAGGTAAGGGGAGAGAGCATGATAAATGCGGGAATCTTTGATGGAGATCTCCTTCTTGTTGAGCAGGCCGAAACCGCGAGAAACGGCGAGATCGTAGTTGCAATGATTCAGGACTACGAAAGCGAGGCAACTGTAAAGACTTTCTATAGGGAAAAGGGCCATATCAGACTGCAGCCCGAGAACGATACCATGGAGCCCATAATAGTGGAAGACGCCAAGATTCTTGGCAGGGTTAAGGGTGTATTCAGGTATTATAACTAATAAAAAATACCAAGCGGAACCACGAAAACAGAAACTCTAATTTATATTGAAAATACTTGCATATAGACCAGCCTTATGATAATATATCAAGGCTGGTTTACTTTTACTTGGCTATGCCTTACTCCAAAGGGTGGCTCGGTAAAAGCGGATTAATAGGTCGGTGCATTACCGACAAAGGAGGAAAAAATGATTACAAAAGAAATGAAAGAAGCCATTATCCAGGAGTATGCCACCAAGGCAGGAGACACAGGCTCTCCCGAGGTCCAGGTTGCAATCCTTACCGCTCACATCAACGATTTGAACGAGCATCTTAAGGTTCACAAAAAGGACCATCACTCCAGAAGAGGACTTCTGAAGATGGTTGGTAAGAGAAGAAATCTTCTTAACTATTTGAGAGATAAGGATATCGAAAGATACAGAGATCTTATCAATCGTTTGGGTCTGAGAAAATAATTCTTGGGTTTATTAGGCGGGGTCAATCACGGCCCCGCTTATTATATGTTATTGCCAAAGGAGTAATTGAATAAACAGGAAGGAGTTGTTTATTAAAATGGCAAGATTTACTGATTACAGAACTTTCAAAACCGCTGTAGGCGGAAGACTGCTTGAACTGCAGCTTGGAAACGTTGCGGAGCAGGCAAACGGACAGTGCATGGTTAGATACGGTGAATCCGTAGTTAATGTAACTGCCTGTGCATCAAAGGAACCCAGAGCAGACATTGATTTTCTGCCACTTTCCTGCGAATACGAAGAGAAGATGTATGCCTTCGGAAAGATTCCGGGAGGATTCATCAAGAGAGAAGGACGTCCCAGTGAAAAGGCAACCTTAAGCTCCAGACTTATGGATAGACCTCTTCGTCCTTTGTTCCCCAAGACATACCATAACGATATCGTAGTTGTTGCAACAGTACTTTCCGTTGATCTGGACTGCGAAACAGATATTATGGCTATGATCGGATCATCCGTAGCTTTGGCTACATCCGATATTCCTTGGGACGGTCCAACAGGATCCGTTAGAGTAGGTAGGGTTGACGGACGCTTTGTTATTAACCCCACATTGGAGGAGAGAGAAAAGTCCGATATCAATTTAACTGTAGCCGGAACAAAGGAAGCCATAATGATGGTAGAGGCCGGTGCAAAGGAAGTTCCTGAAGAGGAAATGCTGGATGCTATTCTCTTTGGTCACGAAGAGATTAAGAAAATCGTAGCCTTCATCGAAGAAGTAGTTGCCGAAGTTGGTAAGGAAAAACAGGAAATTCCTGAAGTAGTACTTCCCGAAGGTCTTGAAGAAGCTGTTAAGGCTTACGGTGGGCAGAAGATGATAGACGCCATCCATACCGTTGAAAAGCAGGAAAGACTTGCCAATATGGATGCAGTTGAAAAGGATGTTAAGGAACACTTTGCGGAAGAGTATCCGGATAATATCGCTGATATCTCAGGTATTATGTATGCTATAAAGAAGGAAAACGTTCGCAAGATGATTCTTGACGAGGGAATCCGCCCCGACAACCGTAAGACTGACGAAATCAGACCAATCTGGTGCGAGACCGGCGTTCTCCCCAGAGTTCACGGAACAGGTCTTTTCAAGAGAGGACAGACTCAGGCTCTTAGCTGCTGCACTCTGGCTCCCTTAAGCGAAGCCCAGACCATCGACGGAATTACCGAGCAGACAGAGAAGAGATATATGCATCACTATAACTTCCCCGGATATTGCACCGGAGAAGCAAAGGCTCCAAGAAGCGCAAGCCGTAGAGAAATCGGACACGGCGCCCTTGCTGAAAGAGCGCTGCTTCCAGTACTTCCCAGCGAAGAGGAATTCCCTTATGCAATCAGAGTGGTCTCCGAGATAATGAGTTCCAATGGTTCCAGCTCAATGGCTTCAACCTGCGGATCCTGCCTGGCCCTTATGGACGCAGGCGTTCCAATTAAGAGACCTGTTGCAGGTATCGCTATGGGACTTATCGAGAGAGTAAACGAAGACGGCACCAGCGATATGGTAATCCTTTCCGACATTCAGGGAATGGAAGACTTCCTCGGAGATATGGACTTCAAGGTTACCGGTACCGAAGTAGGTGTAACAGCTCTTCAAATGGACATCAAAGTTCACGGCCTCTCAAGAGAGATTCTCCACCAGGCCCTGACACAGGCCAAGGAAGGTCGTATGCACATCATGGGAATCATGCTTGAAGAACTGGCTGAGCCAAGAACCGAGCTCTCCAAATATGCTCCAAGAAGCGAAAGCATGATGATCGATCCTGACAAGATCAGAATAGTCATCGGTAAAGGCGGCGAAACAATTAACAGAATCATCGCTGAAACCGGCGCTAAGATCGACATTAACGACGACGGTCTTGTAACCATCTATTGCTCCGAAGCCAGCGGAGTGGAAGCTGCAAGAAACGAAATCGCTATGCTGGTTAAGGTCCCTGAAGTTGGTGAAGTATATGAAGGTACAGTTACCAGAATTCTCACCAATGCAAAAGGTCAGTCCGTAGGAGCTTTCATCGAACTCATCCCCGGAAAGGGTAAGGACTGGGAGGGACTTCTCCACATCTCCAAGATGGCCAAGCACAGAGTTGAGAAGGTTGAGGATATCATGAACGTTGGCGACAAGGTTTCCGTAAAGATTAACGAAATCGACAGCCAGAACAGAATCAACCTGGTAAGAACGGAGCTTCCGGAATAAGAAATAAGTTAAGGGCGTAGCCAAAAATGGCTACGTCTTTTTTCTTTTAAGCCTGTTTTTTCGAAGGCCAGCTTTAAAAATAGGTGCTGAGGGTGCGGCACTCCTAATAGGAGGAGAATAACAATTGGGAAATCCGTTGATTTAATCTACCTTATGTGTTAAACTTGCAAGGTACAATTTTATATGAACTGTGACGAAGACAAAGTAGCGGCAGAGTAAGATCCTTACAGAGAGTCAATCCGTGGAGGGCAGAACAGAAAGTTTCTCCAGGCTGAGAGATTGATGGTGATACTGCGACAGGCGAATATCACTTCCGAGTTCAACATTCCAAAGAGAGGCACAGTGCGCGATGCGACGGAGAAAGCAAAGCAAGCTGTATGCAACTGGGGTGGTACCGCGGTCAGAGTCGATCGTCCCCAAACAATTGGATGGGGGCGTTTTATTTTTTGGAAGTGACGCTCCTAAATGAGGAGTGGAAGCGGATGATGCTTCCGAAAGGAGACTAAACAATGTTTGAGAAACTATCTGAAAGACCTGTTGCAGAGGTCCAGAATGAGCAGGTGGAAAAGTGGAAGGAAGAAGACCTTCTGAAGAAATGCGTGGAAACCAGAGAAGGTTATCCAAGCTATGTTTTCTATGAGGGACCTCCCACAGCCAACGGAATGCCGGGAATTCACCACGTAATGGCCAGAACTCTCAAGGATTCCGTATGCCGCTACTGGACCATGAAAGGCTATCAGGTTAACAGAAAAGCCGGATGGGACACCCATGGACTTCCTGTTGAAATCGAAGTTGAAAAGCAGCTTGGAATGAACGGAAAGCAGGATATCGAGAAATACGGCATCAAAGAATTTAATCAGAAATGCCGTGAGTCCGTATTCACTTATACCGACAAGTGGAGAGAGATGTCCGAAAGAATGGGTTATCTGGTAGATCTGGACAATCCCTATATCACCCTGGATAACGACTATATTGAATCCGGTTGGTGGATTTTGAAGAAATTTTTTGATTCTGATCTTATCTACGAGGGACATAAGATTCTTCCATATTGCCCACGTTGCGGAACAGGTCTTGCTTCCCACGAGGTTGCTCAAGGATATAAAGAGGTTAAGGTAATAACCCTGACCGTTAAGTTTAAGAAAAAGGGAACGGATAACGAATACTTCCTGGCTTGGACCACAACCGCCTGGACTCTCGCATCCAATACTGCCCTTACGGTAGGCCCGGATGTGGATTACGTAAAGGTTAAGATGCTTAGAGGCACAGACGAGGGCAATTACTTCTATCTTGCTAAGGGCCTTACGGACAAGGTTCTGGGTGAGGGCAATTACGAAATCGTTGAAGAGATGAAGGGTAAGGACCTGGAGTATATGGAATATGAACCCATTATGCCCTTCCTTCGTGAATCCCTAGGTAATGATGTAAAAGCCTTCTTCGTAACCTGCATGGACTATGTTTCAACTGAGGACGGTACAGGTATCGTTCATACTGCTCCCGCCTTTGGTGAGGACGACTATAACTGCGGAGTTAAATACGGACTTCCCGTATTCCAGCCTGTTGATGAAACCGGTAAATACACAACCACTCCTTGGGAAGGCCGCTTCATTATGGAAGATGGCCTGGATGTAGATATTATCAAATGGCTGGACGATAAGGTTTATGCCAAGCAGAAGATAGAGCATAATTATCCTCACTGCTGGCGCTGCGGAACACCGCTGGTTTACTATGCTCGCAAGAGCTGGTATATCAAGATGAGCGCCCTTAAGGATCAGCTGGTTGAGAATAACAATACTGTTAATTGGTATCCCGACTTTGTTGGTGAGAAGCGTTTCGGCAACTGGCTTGAAGAGGTTAAGGACTGGGCCATCTCCCGTTCCAGATACTGGGGAACCCCAATTCCGATCTGGCGCTGTGACTGCGGTCATATGGACTGTATCGGAAGCAGGGAGGAACTGGTTGAAAAGGCTGTGGAAGATATCGATGCTTCCATCGAACTCCATAGACCGTACGTGGATGAAGTTCATCTCACCTGCCCTAAATGCGGAAAGCCAATGACCAGAATAACCGAGGTAATGGACTGCTGGTTTGACTCCGGCGCAATGCCCTTTGCTCAGTGGCACTACCCGTTCGAAAACAAAGAGGGTGTAGACGAGGGAGGTCTCTTCCCCGCAGACTTTATCTGCGAAGGTATCGACCAGACCAGAGGATGGTTCTATTCTCTCATGGCTATCTCCACCTTCATCAAAGGAAGAGCGCCTTACAGAAACGTTTTGGTTAACGACCTGATTCTGGATAAAGAAGGAAAGAAGATGAGTAAGTCCAGGGGCAATACGGTTAACCCCTTTGAGCTCTTTGATAAATACGGAGCTGACGCCACCAGATGGTATCTCCTTTCCGTATCTCCCGCATGGACCCCAACAAAATTCGACGAAGAGGGACTTAAGGACGTTGTGAGCAAATTCTTCGGAACCCTGAGGAATGTATATAACTTCTTCGTTCTCTACTCCAACCAGGACGAGGTGGATGTAAAGTCTCTGGAATCTGCTTATGAAAATAGACCGGAACTGGATAGATGGATTCTTTCCAAATACAATAAGCTGATTGCCGAGGTTAGGGAGAATATGGATGCCTACGATCATATGAAGACCGTTAGGGCCATCACCGACTTCGTAAGCGAGGATCTTTCAAACTGGTATATCAGACGTGCCCGTCGTCGTTTCTACGGAACTGAGATGACAGAGGATAAGAAGGCTGTTTACGCCACAACCTATGAGGTGCTGGTTGGCGTATCCAAGCTGATTGCCCCAATCGCTCCATTCCTTTCCGACGAGATGTATAAGAAACTGACGGGAGAGGATTCCGTTCACACAGCCTTCCTGCCTGAATGCAATACTGATCTTATTGAGGAAGCGGTTGAAGAGAGAATGGATCTGGTTAGAACCATGGTAACCCTGGGAAGAGGAACCAGAGAGTCTGAAAGAATCAAAGTTCGTCAGCCCCTTTCTGAAATCCTGGTGGACGGAAAATATAAGGATACAATAGAAGACCTTACTGACCTCATCAAGGAAGAACTGAATGTAAAGAATGTGGTCTTTGCTGACGATCTGGACACGTATATGGACTTCTCCCTCAAGCCAAACTTCAAGGTTGCGGGCCCGGTGCTTGGAGGAAACATCAAAGCCTTCGGCCAGGCTCTGGCTGAGGCGGATCCCAAGGCCTTTATCGCAGCCCTGGACTCCGAAGAGGGAGCCAGCCTAAATCTTAACGGCGAGGATGTAAAGATTGAAAAGGACTTTGTCGATGTAAGAATCTCCGCCAAGGAAGGCTTCGCCGTAGCCATGGAGGGAAGCGTATTCACAATTCTGGATACAACCCTTACTCCGGAGCTTATAGACGAAGGCCTTGCAAGAGAGCTTATATCCAAGGTTCAGCAGCTTCGTAAGCAGGCGGATTTTGAGATGATGGACAGAATCGAAATCACAGTAAGCGCTGACGAAGAGGTAAAGGAAGCCATTAAGAAGCATGAGGAATACATCAAGGACGAGACACTGGCCGATGCAATTTTGGATGGCAGCGATCTTGAGGAATACGATCTTAACGGACACAAGACGGGAATCAAGGTAAAAAGAGTTTAATTAATTACAAGAAAAGAGACGGCATTTAAGCCCAATGTCATTAAGATAAGGACTGATTTAACCGTCGGTCCTTTCTTAATGCCTGAACTGGCGAAAATCCATTAAGTTAAGGATTAAGACAAAAGAAGAAGTTACAAGTTATGCAACTCTATACAGGTGCTATCGTAGATAGATTACTGCATCATGCCAGTGTTGTTACCATTAGAGGAAAATCGTATAGGCTGCAAAGCTTTTATAGGAATGAGGATGAAGAACTGATCTCAAACTGTACATAATTATTTGATAAAAAGTGAGCATTTTTTATTGTAATTTACAGGGCTTGTTTAGATGTCGTGGTGGGAGTATAATGACAGTATAATTCGTTAGGTAAGTGCGCCCTACACCCTAGATATTGGGTTTATTACCGTTTTTGGTTTTATGGATGGAGTAATGATTATGTCTGGCAAATTAAAGAAATTTCTTGTTTTTGCATTGATTGTCTTGCTTTCTTTTGGAGTTATGCCTACCGGTATTTGGGCTGAAGGCAGTGAAATAATTCCAACAGATGAAGAGACAGCAACAGAAGAAACTGTTGAAGCAGAATCCGAAGAGTCTGATCCCGAAGGTGAAGACTTTGAACCTGAGGTAATCACTGAAGAGACCATCTTAGAAGAGGCACTCCAGGAAGAAGGGGCAGAGGAGGCTGAAGAGTCTGCAGAGTCTGCAGAGGAAGGAACAGAGGACGCTGAGGCAGAGGAAGTTGAAGCAGAAGAAAATGTGACAGAAGAAACAGAAGCAGAATCTGAAGAAGCGGAAGAAGTTTCTGAGCCTGCCCAAGAGGAAGAACCTGTAGAAGAGGTTGAAGAATCTGAAGAAGCTGAAGAAGCTGAAGAAGTCGCTGAAGTCGAAGAAGCTGAAGCAGCTGAAGAAGTCGCTGAAGTCGAAGGGGCTGAAGCAGTCGCCGAAGCCGAAGCGCTGTACCCTGCTTTTTCCGAAGCAGAAACCGTGGACGGTGTGGTAGTTGCAGTTGAAGCACCGGAAGGCGTTTTTCCGGAAGGTGCTGTTCTATCTGTTTCGAAGATATCAAAGGATGAACAAAAGATAGTCGATGCAGCACTGGAGGCTGTAAGAGATGATGAAGTAAATGTTGCCTCATCGTATACCTTTGATATCAAGGTTCTCGATGCAGAAGGTAAGGAGGTTCAACCTCAGGATAATGAAAGAGTAAAAGTATATTTCACTTTGGCAGAGGTTGATAATTCCAATTTGGATACTACGGTTTATCATATCAGTGAGGCAGAAGTAATTGATGCTGAAGCTGTGGAAGTGCTCTCTGCAGAAACAGAGGGTGAAACGGTTGCGGTGGAGACCGAGGGCTTCTCATACTATACTGTTGAATTTACATATAACGAGATTCAGTACGTCCTGGAAGGAGACGAATCCGTTGCGCTTTCTGACATTTTGGCCGAAGTTGGACTTAATGGGGAAGTAAGTGATGTGGAAGTAAGCAATGAGGAACTTTTCAGTGCTTCCAATGAAAGCGGACAGTGGATAGTTACATCCCACCAGGCCTTCACATCCCAGGAGTGGATGAAGGTCACCGTGGACGGAATTGAATATGAAATCCTTGTTACGGATGCAATCCCGGGAAACAATGTGACATCTATGGTCGATATGAACAACGGTGAAACTAAAAGTGGTGTTTTTACCATTGGAAATAACGGCGTTGTTCGTGGCCCTCTGAGCGGAACCGCAACGATCAGCAACGGTACCGTTACAAACAAGGCCAATAACAGCAGCAAGGGTGGCGTCAGCTCCAGCAATGGCTCGGCCTTTATCGCCCGTGGTGCAAACAGTCTAAGATTTGATGGTGTTACAATAAATAGCGATCCAAAGATTCTGGTATTTAATATTTGGGCGAATGCGTCCGTTACAGCAATTGACACGGTGCTCGACGGCCAGGGCAACGATTGGGAAGGCGTTCCGTTCTTGCTTATCGGCGGCTATCCCAACAGCGGCAGCGGCACTTTGAACTTTACCGGCACAAGCGAAATCAAAAATACTGCGGGAAAGATCTCCGGCGGAAACGGCGGTTCAGTCATCAATGTAAACGGGGGTACCCTGACTATCTCGGACAGCCAGATCGAGCTTGAGTATGGAAACCGCTTCGTCGTCAAGAGCGGCGCGACGCTTGTCCTTGAAGAAACCAGCCTGATCCCCAGCGGCGCCTACAACAATCCGCTGATCACTGTGGAGCAGGGCGGAAAGCTTGTGATGAAGAACAGCAGCCTCAGCTCGATCGATGGTGCTTTTCCCCAGGGCATTATAAAGTCCTACGGCGGCGACATCGAGATCGATGGATCGACCTTTGAGAACATCACCAAGACCTCCGGGAACAGCAGCATCATCGAGGTTACCAAGGGCGGCAATCTTTCAATCAAAGGCGGATCGGAGTTCAAGAACAACAGCGACACCAACGCCAAGGGCGGCATCATCCTGATGAATGGCGCCGGCGATCTGACCATAGAAGAGACCACCTTCGAAAACAATAGCTCCGGAAACGGAAACATCTATGTCGGCAACTCCGGCAAGGTGGATATCAAGAAATCGACCTTTGAGGGAAATGTCGGCGGCTACTACGGCGGTGTATTCTTCCTGGAAAATATCGATGAACTCACCGTCGATGACGATTCCATATTCACGGAGAACGGCGCGCAATACGGCGGCGCCATCTACATGAACAACGTGGGCGACGCCACCATCG
>CAJOQI010000030.1 GCA_905236895.1 uncultured Peptostreptococcaceae bacterium
GCGTGATGGAATTGGCAGACGTGCGGGATTCAAAATCCCGTGGTGGCAACACCGTATGGGTTCGACCCCCATCGCCGGCACCATATTTTTTAGGAGGATAGAAATGCTAGACAACAGTCAAATGATGTACCAGGGAATAATCCTTATCGGTTTTCTTGCTATCATGTATTTTTTACTTGTTAGACCCCAAAAGAAAAAGGAACAGGAAATAGAGAATATGCGTAACAGCATCAAGGTGGGCGATGAAATCGTAACTATCGGTGGTGTTATGGGTAGGGTTATTAAGCTTAAAGACGATAGCCTTGTTATCCAGGTTGGCGCAGATAAAACAAAGTTTGAAATTAAGCGTTGGGCAATATCTTCAGTAGGAAAGACAGAAGGATCATCTTCCGCCTCCAGAGGAGAAGCAGAGGATACGGAGTCCAAGAAGGCTAAACCCAAGAGACTTGGAAAGAAGGAAAGTGTGGAAGAAGAAAAGGTTGAAGCGGCTGTAGAGACGGTCAAGGAAGAAACCGCTCAGGTTGCGGAAGCAGTGAAAGCTCCTTCCGTTGAGGAGGCAGTTGAAGAAGCAGTTGCTTCCGAAGAAAGCCTTTAATTCATACTTTATATACGGGTTTTGAAATGATAGATTCCCGCAAAAAATGGCGGGGATCTTTTTTGTGCAAGAAAAGTCCCAAATATCTGTATTTTTTGGGAATTTTAAGGCTTAAATCTATTGAATACCTATAAAGAAAGTACTATAATATTATCTATTATAATGCCGTTTTATGTGCAAAATTCGTTAATGACTATGGAGGATGAGATGAATCTAAAGCTTAGGAGGGTGCTTGCATGCCTGATAATCCTGGCAGTTTTGGCAGGATGGTATATCACCATTTTCGGTGTGGGCTCCGTTAATTCAATCAAGAATCTGATGAAATTCGGCCTTGATGTAAATGGCGGTGTCTATGTTGTTATGGAGGCAGAAACTGATCAGACAGGCGCCGAACTTGCTCAGACAATGGAGCAGACAAAAGAAGTTATGGACAGACGTGTCAATGCCATGGGTATTTCCGAGTCCACAGTTTCTATCGAGGGAACAAAGCGTATAAGAGTTGAAATGCCCGGTGTTGAGAATGCCGAAGAAGCAATAGCCAATATCGGTAAAGTGGCTCAGCTTAAATTCTTGCTGGCAGACGGTACTGAAGTAATGACCGGTGAACAAGTTAAGAATGCCACCATCGATTTGGACAGCGAGCATGGTGGTTATAAGGTGCTCCTTGAGTTCACCTCAGAGGGACAGGATCTCTTTGCTGAAGCATCAAGAAAGGCCTATAGCGGCGAAGTTACATCTACCAACGAAGGTGTAAGCAATGCGGCTATCATGATCTATCTGGATGATGAGAGAATTACGGCTCCCGTTGTTCAGGGGGTTATCAATTCTTCAAAGTGCGAAATCACTAGCAATACCGGTTATCCTCAGGCCGAGGCTTCCAATTTGGCAGCTTTGATCAGGGGCGGTGCGCTGCCTGTTACTCTGAAGGAAATAACTTCTTCCGTACAGACCGCAACCATAGGTGCGGATGCTCTTCATAAGAGTATTGTAGCCGGAATCATCGGACTTATCCTGGTATTCGTTCTTATGATCCTGGTCTACAATGTGCTGGGTATTATGGCGGACATAGCTCTTGCTCTCTATGTATTATTGGTTCTTTGGGCCATGGTTGGCCTGGGTGCCGTTTTGACATTACCTGGAATTGCGGCCATTATCCTGTCGATAGGTATGGCGGTTGATGCCAATGTAATTATCTTCTCCAGAATCAGAGAAGTGATTAATAAGGAGAGAAGCATAAGGTCTGCGGTATCCGATGGATTCAAGCAGGCGGTTGTCACCGTATTGGACGCACAGATTACAACCTTGATTGCCGCAATCGTGCTCTTTGAAATAGGTTCCACCGTTGTAAAGGGCTTCGCCATTACCCTTATGATAGGTATTGTGGCAAGTATCTTTACCGCTATTGTGGTAACCCAGATTCTAATTGGACTCCTGGCACACAGCGAAAAGTTTGCTCAGTTTAAGTATTTTGGAATTAACGAAGACGGAACTCCAAAGAAATTAATCAAGAAAGAATTCAATTTCATCAGAAACAGAAAGAAATACTATCTTATCAGCGCCATTCTCATTGCAATCGGACTTGGAACAGGACTGGCAAGAGGCTTCAATTACGGTATCGACTTTACAGGCGGTGCCATGATTCAGCTGGATATGGGTGAAAAGGTAAGCACCGAAGATGTTGAAAAAGCTATCGAAGAGTTGGACCTTAATCCCACAGTTATCCTTTCCGGAAGCAATAGGGATCAGGTAATAATCAAGACTACCAAGGCTCTTGAAAATAACGAGAGACTTCAGGTGGTTGAGAAGCTGGGAGAAAAGTTTGGTGTTACAGCAGACGATATCTTGGCATCTGAACAGTTTGGTCCAACGGTGGGTGACGAACTTAAGGCAAATGCCATTAAATCCATAATGATCGCGGCCATAGGAATGCTTCTCTATATAATACTGAGATTCAGATCCTGGAAATACGGACTTTCCGCCGTGGCCGGATTGATTCACGACATCCTGATTGTTTTGGCCTTCTATGGCTTCTTCAGAATCACCATCAATAACCCCTTCATCGCAGGTATTCTGACGGTGGTGGGATATTCCATAAACGATACCATCGTTATCTTTGACAGAATCAGGGAGAACAGAGAACTCTATAAGAACGATTCTCTGGAAGAGATTATCGATATGAGTATAAACCAGACCTTGGGTCGTTCAATCATGACATCGGTAACAACCCTGGTTGCTATGATACCTCTTATGATAATGGTATCAACCTCCATCAGAGAATTCGTAATTCCTCTCATGGTAGGTGTATTGGTGGGTACATATTCATCCGTATTCCTCTGCAGCCCGCTTTACTACGAGCTTTGTAAGAAGGAAGATGAATCCAAATACGTAGGTGCCGTTAAGCAGAAAAAGAATGACAAGCAGGAAAAGCTTAATAAGCAAGAGAAACAAGAAAACCAAGATAAGCAGGATCAGGAAGAGCAACAAGTTCAACAGAAAAAACAAAACAAGCAGAATAAGCAAAAGAAGAAAAAGAAATCCAAATCCAAATAGTCTTTGACATAAGAGAGGTTTATGAACACAAAGGAAGAGTTCCTACGGGAACTTGAAAGCTATAATAAAAATTATGATATAGACCTTATTGGAAAAGCCCTTGATACAGCAAAGGCTCTTCATGAAGGACAGCTTCGCAGAAGCGGTGAGCCCTACGTGATTCATCCCATGGCGGTTGCGGTTATTTTGGCCCAACTGGGAATGGACGATGAAACCATCGTGGCAGGGCTTCTTCATGATGCGGTGGAAGATACGGACTATACCCGTGATCAGTTGGTTGAAGACTTTGGTGAGGGTGTGGCTCTCTTGGTGGACGGAGTTACCAAATTAGGCTCCATTAAATTCGATACCAAGGAAGAAGCTCAGGCTGAAAACCTTAGAAAGATGTTCCTGGCCATGTCCAAGGACATCAGGGTTCTCATTATTAAACTTGCGGATAGACTCCACAATATGAGAACCGCAGAATACTGGAATACGGATAAACAAAAGGAAAAGTCCAGAGAAACTTTGGATATCTATGCCCCCTTGGCCAGCCGTCTTGGTATCTATACCATCAAATTTGAGCTGGAGGACACAGCATTAAAATACCTTCAGCCGGAGAAGTATGAGACCCTTGAAAAGGCTGTAAACGAAAAGAAGGAGCAGAGGGAATTCTTTATCCAGAAAGCCATCTACAGAATTGAGGAAGCTCTGAATCAGATGGGCATTCACTACGAAATAGTGGGAAGGTCCAAGCACCTCTATAGCATCTATAGAAAGATGACCATCCAGCGTAAACAGCTTGATGAAATCTTTGATCTTACAGCTATCCGTATCATTGTGGGAACAGTAAGGGATTGCTATGCGGTTCTGGGACAGGTCCACACCATGTGGAAACCTATTCCCGGAAGATTCAAGGACTATATAGCAATGCCCAAACCCAATATGTATCAGTCTCTCCACACCACCGTATTGGGAGAAAGCGGAGAACCCTTCGAGATTCAGATAAGGACCTATGAGATGCATCGGGTTGCCGAATACGGTATCGCAGCTCACTGGAAATACAAAGAAGGTAAGCACGAGGGTTCAGAGGGGGCAGACGATCTTAAGTTAGCTTGGGTAAGACAGGCTCTGGAATGGCAGCAGGAAACCAGCGATCCAAAGGAGTTCATGGAAACCCTTAAGATGGACCTCTTCTCCAGCCAGGTATTCGTATTCACCCCGAAGGGTGAGGTTATCGACCTTCCTGCGGAGTCCACACCTTTGGACTTTGCTTTTAAGATTCATACGGATGTAGGGGCGAAATGTGTAGGAGCCAAGGTAAACGGAAAGATGGTTACCATCGACTATAAGCTTCACAACGGAGATATAGTTGAAATTGTTACATCCTCCAACGCCAGCGGTCCATCGGTAGACTGGCTTAAGATAGCCAAGAGCTCCACCGCAAGAAGTAAGATTAGGCAGTATCTAAGAAAGGCCAATAAGTCCGACGACGTAGCCAAGGGCCGTGAGATGCTGGATAAATATATCCGCAAGAAGGGCTACGATCCCCAACTGGTGGAGAGAGCCGCCAATATGAATAAGGCCATGAAAGAGATGGGCATTGCCAACGGTATGGATGACCTTTATGCCCAGATCAGCAAAAGCAGCGCGTTGGTCAGCAAATATGCGGGACTTCTCTTTAAGCATTACGAGGAAGAACAGCAGCAAAGCATCAAGAAGGAAGAGGAAAAAGAAAAGGCTCTTCTGGAAGGCACAAAGAAGGAGAAGGAAGACAGGCATAGAAAGGATAATCCTGGAATAGTTGTTAAGGGTGCGGATAATCTGATGATCAGAATATCCCGTTGCTGCAACCCGGTTCCAGGAGACGATATTGTGGGCTTTATAACCAAGGGAAGAGGCATATCCGTTCACAGAGCGGACTGCTCCAATGTTACAGCTCTTCCCCAGGAAGAGAGAGCAAGATTTATCGAAGTTGAGTGGGAAGACCTTAAGGCGGGCAATACCTATGATGCGGATATTTCCATAATTACAGCGGACAGAAAGCATATGTTCTCCGATATATCCAAGGCCTGCGAAGATATGGATGTCCATATCTCCGGGGTTAATGCCAAGAGCACCAAGGATGGCACTGTGCATATAATACTTACTCTTTCAATTTCAAGTACTCAACAGATCGAAAAGGTTTTGAGAGTCCTTAGAAATGTGGAAGGGGTAAGCAACGTATATAGGGCAAAATCCTAAAAGAAAGAAGGTAATCCTTTGATTCATATTAGATCCTGTGAAATGGGCATGGCAGCCGCAAATTGTTATATCGTTCATGATGATGGTCATAAAGGCTTTATTGTGGATCCCGGGGATAGAAGCGAAAAACTTATTTCAATTATTCGAGATGAGGAAATCGATCTGGAATACATCATCCTTACCCACGGTCATGGTGACCATATAGGTGGAGTGGAATCCATTTTGGAGGCCTTCCCGGCGGCGAAGATTGTGGCTCACACAGATGAAAAGGAATTATTGAATGACCCATCCTTAAATCTATCAAGGGAGGTCTGCGGAAAGGCCATTAGCTTTGATGCGGGGCTCTATGTTAGGGATGGAGAGCGTCTTAAAATAGGGGAAATTGATTTGGAATTTATCCATACTCCAGGACATACCAAGGGAGGCATGTGCATCCTTATGGATATTCCCGAAGGGGGCAAGGCCCTTTTTTCGGGAGATACCCTGTTCATGCAATCCATTGGAAGAACGGATTTCCCGGGAGGGGATTATAGCACCCTTATTAAATCCATAAGGACCAAACTATATTCCCTTCCTGACGATACCCTGGTTCTTCCGGGACATATGGGAGCAACAGAGATAGGAAATGAAAAGAGGTATAATCCCTTTGTTAAGGCTTAAGATAGAGAGTTTTGAAAAGAAAGACCTATTGCTGGAACTTATTAACGAATTCCTTTCGCCCGGAGAATATGAGCTGGTAGAAGATAAGGAGGATCTTATTATAAATGCCAAAGGTTCCCGGGATGTGGATGAGATAAAGAGAGAGATTTTTAAGGTACTGGGAAAGCTTAAAGGCGAGACCCCTGGATGGGGAATATTGACCGGGGTAAGACCGGTTAAACTTGCAGGAGAACTTTTAAGGCAAGAAGGCTCAAGAGAAAAAGCTGCGGAAATACTTAGGGATAAATATCTTCTTTCGGAGGAGAAGATTGATCTTATACAGGATATTTATCATAGGCAGATAGCTTCTCTCGGTTATCCGCCGGAGAACAGCGCCGGGGTATATATAGGGATTCCATTCTGTCCCACCAGATGTCTATACTGCTCCTTCGCCTCCAACCAGGTGGGAGAGAAAGAAATTGCAAGATATCTTCAGGCACTTAAAAAGGAGATTCTCTGGACCGGAAGGAAGATGGATGAATGGGGAATCCATACAGAAAGCCTCTATATGGGTGGAGGAACCCCAACCACTCTTTCTGCTGAACAGCTTGGAGAGATCATTACATCCATCAAAGAAAGCTTTGATATGTCATGGGTAAAAGAGTTTACCGTGGAAGCGGGAAGACCCGATACCATAGATTTGGAAAAGCTCAGGACTCTAAAGGATTTGGGCGTTGACAGAATTAGCATCAATCCCCAGTCCATGAAGGATAGAACCTTGGAGCTCATAGGAAGAAACCATAGTCCCCGGGATATTGAGAGGGCCTTTGGTGAAGCCCTGGAGGTGGGCTTTAACAGCATCAATGCAGATCTAATCGCCGGACTTCCTGAGGAAGAGCCTGAGGATCTGATGAATAGTTTAATAAGGGTGAGAGAACTTGGTGCGGACAATATAACAATTCATTCCCTTGCGGTAAAGCGGGCATCAAAGCTAAAAGAAGTTGACCCTGACTATCATTATAAGCAAGGGGAAACAGTTAAAGAGATGATAAGAGGGGCGGGGGAATACCTTGATGGAGAAGGATTTAGACCCTATTACCTCTATAGACAAAAACATATGGCAGGTGCCGCAGAGAATACGGGATATGCAATTCCCGGAAAAGAGAGCATCTACAATGTGAGAATAATGGACGAGCATCAGCATATAATTGCTCTCGGTGCAGGTGGGGTCTCCAAGGTTTATTATACCAAGGAGAATCGCCTTGAAAGGGTGGCCAATGTAACCAATTATGAGCAATATATAGACAGAATTGATGAGATGCTTGAAAGAAAAGAGAAAGGTTTTTCTCAGGAGGATTAGAAGTGACAATTATTAAACCAAAGGGAACTCAAGACATAATGCCGGATCAGATTTACAAATGGCGTTTTCTTGAGGGGAAATTCAGAGTGATGGCCGATAATTACGGCTTTAAGGAAATACGCACTCCCGTGTTTGAATATACGGAGCTCTTTTCCCGTGGTGTGGGAAATACAACCGACATAGTTCAGAAGGAAATGTATACCTTCGAGGATAACGGCGGTAGAAGCATAACTCTTAAGCCTGAGGGAACCGCTTCCGTAGCAAGAGCCTTTATTGAGGACAAAGCCTACGCGGATGTTCAGCCAACCAAATACTGCTATACAACCGCATGCTATAGATATGAAAAACCCCAGAAGGGACGTTATAAGGAATTCCGTCAATTCGGTCTGGAAATCTTCGGAACAAAAAGCATGTTGGCAGATGCGGAAGTTATATCCTTTGCTGACAGCTTCTTCAAGGATTTGGGTGTAAATGACCTGGAGCTTAGGATAAATAGCGTTGGATGTTCAAAGTGCAGAGATAAATACAGAGAGGCTTTGAGGGATTATTTCAGACCCCATTATGAGGAACTTTGCGAAACCTGTAAGAATAGGTTTGAAAAGAATCCCATGAGAATAATCGACTGCAAATCTCCTGCGGACAAGGAATTGGCAAAGGATGCACCAAGCATTCTGGACTATCTCTGTGAGGAATGCAGCCAGGCCTTTGATGATCTGAAGAAGAATCTGGATGCTTTGGAGATAGATTATCTGGTTGATCCTACCATAGTAAGAGGCCTGGATTATTATACCAAGACTGCATTTGAATTCGTAAGCAGCGGCATAGGTGCTCAAGGTACGGTATGCGGCGGAGGAAGATACGACCATCTGATAGAAGAGGTGGGAGGTCCCGATGTTCCCGGTGTTGGCTTTGGTCTTGGAATCGAGAGACTACTGCTTCTGCTGGAGGATAATGGAATAGAAATTCCGGAGGAAGCTCCGATGGATTGCCTGGTAGTTGTTATGGGAGACAGAGCAAAGGCTTACGGACAGAAACTATGCAGGGATCTAAGGAAAGAAGGCTTTAAGGCAGAACTTGATCTTATGGAAAGAAATATGAAGGGTCAGTTCAAATACGCCGATAGACTGGGAGTTAAATACGCCCTCGTAATCGGTGATGATGAGCTGGACAAAGGCGTTGCCCAGATCAGATATATGGAAGAGTCCAAACAGGAAGAAGTAAAGTTTGAAGGAATAATAGATGCACTGAGGAGATAGACATGTCAGAAGTGATGAAAAGAACTGCAATGGTGGGAACACTAAGATCCCGGCATATTGGAGAAGAAGTTGTGCTTAACGGTTGGGTTGCCAAGCAGAGGAGCCTGGGAAGCCTTATCTTTGTTGACTTGAGAGACAAGACGGGAATTACCCAGATAGTATTTGATGACAGCATACCCCAGGAATTATTCGATTTGGCAGCTTCCCTGAGGAGCGAATATGTTATCGGAGTTAAGGGGGTTGTAAGGGAAAGAAGTTCCAAGAACCCGGATATTCCCACCGGTGATATCGAGGTATTGGCTTCAGAACTTAAGGTATATTCCAAATCCGATACTCCGCCTATCTATGTTAAGGACGATGATAATGTGGATGACAATCTCCGTCTTAAATACAGATACCTGGATCTGAGAAAACCTAAGATGCAGGAGATATTCAAAACAAGACATGAGATGATGCAGGTTACCAGAAAATATTTCAGTGAAAATGGTTTTACGGAAATAGAAACCCCAACCCTTATTAAGGCTACACCTGAAGGAGCAAGGGACTATCTGGTGCCCAGCAGAATAAACGAGGGAGCCTTCTATGCACTTCCTCAGTCACCACAGCTTTTCAAGCAGCTTCTCATGGTAAGCGGCTTTGATAGATATTTCCAGATTGCAAGATGTTTCAGAGACGAGGACCTTAGATCCGACCGTCAGCCTGAATTCACTCAGATAGATTTGGAAATGTCCTTCGTTTCAACAGATGATGTTTTGGAGGTTCAGGAAGGATTCCTTAAGACCCTCTTCAAGGAAATCAAAGGAATCGATATCAAACTTCCATTAAAGAGACTTACCTATGACGAAGCCATGGAAAGATACGGCTCCGATAAACCGGACCTTAGATTCGGATTTGAGCTTCAGAAGCTTAACGACGTAGTTAAGGGAAGCGAATTCCAGGTATTCGAAAATGCTCTTGAAGCAGGTGGGGATGTAAGAGGAATCTGCATCGACAATGCGTCCGATAAGTTTAGCCGTAAGGACATCGATAAGATTACGGAAAACGCCAAGCACTATGGAGCCAAGGGCCTGGTATGGATAAGATATGAAGAGGATGAAATCAAGTCATCCGTGAATAAATTCTTCAGCCAGGAGAAACTGAGAGAAATCGGTGATGTATTCGGAGCAAAGACCAATGACCTGGTTCTTATCGCCGCCGATAAGCCCAAGGTAGTATTCGACACTCTGGGATTCTTAAGACGCCATATGGCGGGACAACTTGGTCTTTTGGACGACAATAGATTCGAACTTCTATGGGTTGTGGACTTCCCCATGTTTGAAAGAGATGAAGAAGATGGCAGCATCAAAGCCATGCACCATCCCTTTACCCATCCCAAGGCAGAGGACATTCCTTTGCTGGATACCAATCCGGAAGCCGTTAAGGCGGATGCCTACGATATCGTCATCAACGGTTATGAAGCAGGTGGCGGAAGCATAAGAATCCATGAGGAAGAACTTCAGGAGAAAATCTTTGAGGTAATGAATCTTACTCCTGAGGAGTGTCAGAATAAATTCGGATTCCTCTTGGATGCATTCAAATACGGAGCACCTCCCCACGGAGGACTGG
The DNA here is from genome assembly GCA_905236895.1 of uncultured Peptostreptococcaceae bacterium. Lineage (GTDB taxonomy): Bacteria > Bacillota > Clostridia > Peptostreptococcales > Anaerovoracaceae > Eubacterium_B. The sequence goes on from CAJOQI010000030.1 coordinate 10,229, forward strand.
CCTATGGAATGGATAGACTTGTTATGCTGATGACAGGAGATCTGGATATCAGAGACGTGGTAGCATTCCCCAAGAACCAGAAAGCTCAATGTCTCCTTTCAGGAGCACCGGCCTTGGTGGATGAAGGTCAGCTTGAAGAACTTCATATAGAAGTTGTTAAAACGGAAGAAGAATGAAAAGAATTGGAGTAATGGGTGGAACCTTCGACCCCGTCCATATGGGCCATCTGGGTTTGGCAGAAGGGGCCGCAAAGGAACTTAAGCTGGATAAGGTGATATTTATGCCCGCCTTTGTTCAACCCTTCAAACAGAACAAGGCCGTAACGGAGGCCGAGCATAGAATAAATATGCTGGAACTGGCCATGGAGGAGTCGGAGGCACCACTTGAAATATCCACATGGGAGATAGATAGAGGAGAAATATCTTATTCCTTCGATACCATGGCCTATCTGAAGGAGGAATACCCCAAGGATGAACTATGGTTTATTATGGGGTCCGACTCCATGATGATATTGGATAAATGGTATAAGGGCATTGAGCTGATGGGCCTTTGCAATTTCGCTGTGGGAACAAGACCCACCAACGATATTGAAGCTATAGAAGCCAAGGTAAGGGAGTATGAAGAAAAATACGGAGCAAAGATTCATCTGATGAATAAACTCCTTATACCCATTAGCTCTACCGATATAAGAAAGAAGATAGAAAGAGAGGAACCTATTTTCGGAATGGTTCCTTTGGGAGTTGAGAACTATATTTATGAACAGAGATTATATACTTGAACAAGTAAGAGAAATCATCCCGGAGCCCAGGCGACTTCATACTCAAGGGCTGCTTGATACAGCCTACCATCTGGCAGAGCTTTACGGCGTGGATAGAGATAAGGTGGAAATGGCCGGAACCTGTCACGATATGTACAGACTGCTGGATTCTGAGGAAATCAATAAACTGATTTACAAATACGGAGTTGATGAGAAATACTTAAACAATCCATCCTTGGCCCACAGCAAAATCGCCGTAAAGGCCATGGCAAAGGACTTTGGCATTACGGATGAAGATATTCTTGCAGCAGTGGAGTTTCATACCACCGGAAGACCGGGCATGAGTAAACTGGAGAAGATTATCTATTTGGCAGATGCCATTGAGCCGGGAAGACCTTTTCCGGGGGTTGAACAAATAAGAGCGGTTTCGGAAATCAATTTGGACTTGGCGGTTCTTGCCATGTTAAAGCATTCCGTAAAGCATCTTGAAGATAATAATATGGATGTGGATGAAGATTCCATCAAAGCCATAGAGTATTTGGAAAAAGAAATGAGTGAAAGAGTTATTTCAGAAGGAGAAGTGAATGAATAGTAAAGAACTGGCTCATAAAGCAGCGGAGATTCTTGATAACAAAAAGGGTGAAGATATCGTAATAATCGAAATCGGTGAAAAATCATCCTTTGCGGATTATCTGGTTATAGCCACCGGTAGATCCGGAAGACAGGTACAGGCTCTAACGGATGATGTGGAAGGTGGCCTTGAAAAAGAAGGAGCCATCTGTAAAGGCATAGAGGGGAAAGGTGGAACAGGCTGGGTTCTCTTGGATATGGGAGATATAATCGTAAACGTATTCGAAAGAGAAACCAGAGAAAAATTCAATATTGAAAAGGTATGGGGAGATTGCCCCGTTTACAATTACGAAGGAACAGTCGAGGAGTAGAAAGATGGATCAGAAATACGATTTTTTAACTATTGAAAAGAAATGGCAGAAGTATTGGGAGGAGAATAAATCCTTCAGTACGGATTGTTATGATTTTTCCAAGCCAAAGTATTACGCTCTGGACATGTTTCCTTATCCCTCCGGTGCAGGTCTTCATGTGGGACATCCGGAAGGATATACAGCAACGGATGTAATATCCAGAATGAAGAGAATGCAGGGGTATAATGTGCTTCATCCCATGGGCTTTGATGCCTTTGGCCTTCCTGCGGAGCAGTTTGCCCTTAAGACGGGACATCATCCCGCGGAATTCACCTATGAGAATATTGACCATTTCAGAGTTCAGATTAAGAGCCTGGGCCTTGCCTATGACTGGGACAGGGAAGTAAGAACCTGCGACCCGGAGTATTATAAGTGGACTCAGTGGATTTTCCTTAAGCTCTACGAAATGGGTCTTGCCTATATTGCTGAGATGCCCGTTAACTGGTGTCCCGAGCTGGGTGCAGTTCTTGCCAACGAAGAGGTAGTGGACGGAAAGTCCGAGGTTGGCGGATTCCCCGTAGTCAGAAAGAATATGCGTCAGTGGGTTCTTAAGATTACGGACTATGCGGAAAAGCTTCTTGAAGGCCTTGACGATCTTGATTGGCCCGAATCAACAAAGGAAATGCAGAAGAACTGGATCGGCAAGTCCATTGGTGCCGACGTGGTGTTTAAGATTAAGGATACGGATAAGGAGTTTACCGTATTCACAACTCGCTGCGACACTTTGTTCGGTGCAACCTACTGCGTAATGAGTCCGGAACATCCATTTGTTGATGAAATCACAACAGAGGAGAATAGAGAGGCGGTTAAGGCCTATAAGGCTGAATGTGCAACCAAGAGCGATCTGGACAGAACTGATCTCAATAAGGATAAGACCGGTGTATTCACCGGGGCCTATGCCATCAATCCCGTTAATGGAAAAGAGATTCCAATTTGGATTGCGGACTATGTTCTTGCTTCCTACGGAACGGGAGCCATTATGGCGGTCCCGGGACACGACCAGAGGGACTATGAGTTCGCAAAGAAATTCGACCTGGACATAATCGAAGTTCTTCAGGGTGGAGACATTTCTCATGAAGCCTTTGTTGGAGATGGACCTCAC
>CAJOQI010000031.1 GCA_905236895.1 uncultured Peptostreptococcaceae bacterium
ATAGATCAAGCCCTTCTTATAGAGCTCAACAAAGAAATGTCGAACCGCCTTATTGCAGCCCTCGTCCATGGTAAAGCGCTCTCTAGACCAATCGCAGGAATCGCCGAGACGTCTACACTGCTTTGTTATTCTTCCGCCGTATTCTCTCTTCCATTCCCAAGCTCTTTCAAGGAAGGCTTCTCTTCCCAGATCTTCCTTTTCAAGTCCTTCTTCTTCTCGGAGCTTTTCAACTACCTTAACTTCTGTAGCTATGCTGGCGTGGTCCGAACCGGGAAGCCAAAGAGCGGAATAGCCCTGCATTCTTTTATATCTTGTGAGAACGTCCTGGAGTGTATGGTCCAGAGCATGTCCCATATGAAGTTGCCCCGTAATATTTGGTGGCGGCATTACTATGGTAAAAGGTGTCTTATCCGGATCTCTATAGGCTGTAAATGTGCCCTTATTCTCCCACTCCTGATAAATCCTATCTTCAAATTCTTTAGGGTTATAAGTCTTGGCTAAATTCTGTTCCATAGTGGAATATCCTTTCGGTTTTTAGTGCTTTTACCGCCTTTTTGCATACCAAAAAAAGCAGTTTCTTGCCATCTACTATAATAGCCCAAATTCCCCTTTTTTACAAGTTAAAAAGCCCTTCAAATCCCGCCTATATTATTGACGGAGCCTATGGTCTGGCGGTATAATAAATTTTAAGCAATTTTAATGAATTAAAGCAATGAATTCACTATTTTAACGAAAGAAGGAATTATTATGAAGCATGAATTTCCGGTAACTTTAACCACAAATCCAAAGCAGAAGCCAGAGTCGAAAGGACTTAGATTCGGCACCCTTATGACTGACCATATGTTTGTTATGGAATACAGCGACGAAAAGGGCTGGCATGACGGAAGAGTTGTCCCCTACGGTCCCATAGAGCTGGAGCCTGCAGCTTGCTGCCTCCACTATGGACAGGAGATGTTTGAAGGTCTTAAGGCCTATAAAACAGCCGAAGGAAGAATCCAGCTGTTCAGACCATATATGAATGCTGCAAGAACCAATAGGACCAACGACAGACTTTGCATTCCCCAAATCGACGAGGACCTCTTTGTTGATGCCATCAAAGCTGTTGTAAAGGTGGATCAGGATTGGATTCCCGAAGGTGAAGGAACCGCTCTCTATATTAGACCTTTTATTTTCGCTACAGAGCCATTCCTGGGAGTAAGAAGATCAACGGAATATAAGTTCATGGTAATCTTAAGCCCCGTTGGTCCCTATTTCGTAAATGGTCTTCAGCCCACAAAGATGTATGTTGAAGACGTTTACACCAGAGCTTGCCCCGGAGGAACGGGAGAAGCTAAATGTGCAGGAAACTACGGCGGAGCTCTCAAGGCTCAGGAAATCGCCCATGAAAAGGGATATGAGCAGATTCTTTGGCTGGACGCTATCGAGCATAAATACATTGAAGAAATCGGAGCAGCAAATGCCTTCTTCGTTATCGGCGATACAGTTGTTACAAGTCCACTCAATGGCTCAATTCTTCCCGGAATCACCAGAAACTCCATCATCGCTCTCTGCAAGGAAAAGGGCATTAAGGTTGAAGAAAGACCCCTTTCCATTGATGAGCTGGAAGAAGCCTATAAGAATGGTGAGCTTAAGGAAATGTTTGCTGCAGGAACAGCAGCTATCGTATCCCCCGTTGGAGAACTTCTCTATAAGGGCGATAATATGATTATCAATAATAACGAAATCGGTCCCGTGGCCCAGGAAATGTATAATACAATCTACGGCATCCAGACAGGTAAATTGGATGACTTTATGGGTTGGACCGAGCCAATAGAATAAGAATGAATAGAAAAGAATTTCAGGATATTAATAATAGGCTTTCTTCCCTAACCTATTTCAGAGGTTTTCATGAAGTCCCCATTTACGAGGATTTTTCCATGCTTCAAATTCCTTTAAGTGAGGATGATGAAAGTTCTCGGGAAGAAGATGGCTGGGAAGAAGGGATCAATAGAAATATCTATGGTTCACTATGTCGCCATATCTACGAAGCAGGCGGAAATATTTCCCACCTGGTTCTAAACTACCTTCTTTCAGGAGATGATTTTATAATTCACGCTCCCGAAAACAAAGAGATTGAAAGAGCAAGGGATTTTGACCTTGCCACTCTTCAGATGCTTGCAGACTTAACTTCAGCAGAGGTTAAGTCTGTTCTTTTCTCCGATTCAGAGATGATAGAAGAATTGCCCGGTTGGGAGAATAGCAAAATCAATCTAAAAGCTGAGTTTGACTCTCTCCTGTCCGGTCTGTCAACCAAAGGCTACGGCATATTCTATAACAACAAAATGTTCAGAATCAGGGATGGCATGATTATCCCTGTTGAGAATGCCGACTATCAAAGCCTGGATGAGCTTTACGAATATGAGAGAGAAAGGAATCTCGTCATAAAGAATACGGAAGCCTTTGTTTCCGGAGAAATGGCAAGCAATGTCCTCCTCTACGGAGATGCGGGAACTGGTAAATCAACTACAGTTAAGGCCGTGGCCGCATCCTTTGACGACCGAGGTTTAAGACTTATTGAATTTGATAAAAACCAAGTTCATGAGATTCCTGCTATTGCAGAAGAGGTTTCCAAATCCCCTCTTAAATTCATCTTCTTTATCGACGATCTTACCTTCAACGATAACGATGATAATTTCTACGCTTTGAAAGGAATCTTGGAAGGAACAGCCAGAGGAAAAGGAAGAAACACCCTTATCTACGCCACCAGCAACAGACGTCACCTTGTTAAAGAATCCATGGCAGATAGAGTTGGTGACGATTTACATCTAAACGACACTTTACAGGAAACCATGAGTCTTTCCTCCCGCTTTGGCTTAACCATCACCTTCCAAAAGCCTGCAAAAGACATCTATCTTTCAATCGTTGAATCCATGGCAAAAGAAAAGGGCCTTCTCCCTTCGGATAAGGACCCATCATATAATGACACTTTGTTGGATATGTTTACCAAGGCAGAAGCCTTCGCAATTCGCATGAACGGCAGAAGCCCCAGAACAGCAAAGCAGTTTATAACTCAGCTTGCAATCGGCTTGTGTTAATCATACTCAACATAACAAGTGGATAGCATTTCCCGTCACTATGTCCTCGGGTAAAGCCCTGCAGAGGCGTTCCCGGGAAAGCTATCCGCTTTTTTATTGTTTATATCATTACACTGACCTGATTTGCATCGTAGCC
>CAJOQI010000032.1 GCA_905236895.1 uncultured Peptostreptococcaceae bacterium
CTCTGTCTTCGCCTTTGGCTCGCCAATCGCAGGGCTAGGGCTTCATCGAACCCCGGGTTCTCGTCATGCATACAGCTCAATATGATAAAAAAAGATACCCGAAGGTATCTTTTTTTATCATGGTGCGCCGCGCGGGACTCGAACCCACAACCTACTGATTCGTAGTCAGGCACTCTATCCAATTGAGCTAGCGGCGCTTGTATCGTACCTGCCTATTATATAGAAAAACAATTTGAAAGTAAAGCGAAGAATGACTAATGGGCAAAGATTGAAATACTATCATCCACTCATCAAAGAATTGAATAAGCGGGTGTTTTGGTGTAGACTTAAGGGGTTGGTAAAGCACATAATTAAAGAAAGAAGGAGGGTTTCAACTTGATTGAGGTTCCAAACAAATTGGATTACGAGCTGCTTTCGGCTCAGATAAGGAGTCTTGGGGAGGATGAGCCCTATTTTATTCCCGTGATGGCTAATGCAGCAGCACTTCTATATAACACCATGGAAGATGTTAACTGGGCTGGCTTTTATATTGTTAGAGATGGAGCCCTTATTCTTGGACCCTTCCATGGAAACCCTGCCTGCATTAGGATAGAGAAGGGTAGCGGCGTTTGCGGGACCGCTTGGGCAGAGGATAAAACCCAGAGGGTAGAGGATGTTCATCTTTTCCCCGGGCATATCGCCTGCGACAGCGCCTCCAATTCGGAAATCGTCATTCCTATTCATATTGATGGCGAGGTAAAGGCGGTGTTGGATATCGACAGCCCAATAAAGAATCGTTTCTCCAAAGAAGATGAAGAGGGACTGGAGAAGTTGGTGAGGACCTTGGAGGACTTCATCCAATTCTGAGAATAGGGGAGGTTCAACCAAAACCCATAGGCGGATAGAGAAGGATAGTAAATCGGAGGATAAGATGAAAAAGGATTTTCTAATAGAAATGCTTAATACCGTTTCCGTAACCGGTAAGGAGGAACCCAATCAGGAAGTGGTCCTTAAATACGGAAAGACCTTTGCCGACAAGCAAATTGTAGACCCGGCGGGAAACGTGATTAATGTGGTTAATCCCAAGGCAAAGACCAAGGTTCTCCTTTGTGGCCATATAGATGAAATTGGTTTTATAGTTACCCATATCGACGATAAGGGTATGGTTCATGTTCAGTCTGCAGGTGGAGTAAGTCGCAAACTATATATCGGAGCTCCCATGCAGATCATTCACGAAACCAAAACCAAGGGAAAGGTGAAGAGGACAAAGGTACAGGGAGTAGGAGTTGTAAACAGCGATCTCCTAAAAAAAGAGAAACTGGAAAACACCGATATCATAATAGACATCGGAGCAAACAAAAAAGAAGAGGCAGAGAAGCTGGTTTCCATAGGCGATGCTGTGGTGGCGGACACTACGGTAAGAGAACTGCTTAATGATAATTTCTCCTGCCGAGCTATGGACGACAAGACAGGCGCCTTTGTTATTACGGAGGCAGCAAAGAAGGCAAAGAAGATGGGTGCCAAGATTGGAATCTACGCCAATACGGTAACGGGCGAGGAGACGGGAGTAGGCGGTGCATACTTTGCTTCTTCGGGAATCGAACCCACCTGCGCCATAGTTGTTGACGTTACCGATGCCAGCGATTATCCGGGAATGGATCCCGCAAGAGGTGGGGATAAGAAAATAGGTGGCGGTCCGGTGCTTTGTCATAGCGGAATGCTTAACAAAAAACTAAACGCTCTTCTTGAAGACATAGCCAAGGAAAAGGAAATTCCGATCCAGTGGGAGGTTTCTTCGGGAAATACCTATACGGATAGCGATACTGTTTTCAAAACCGTAAAGGGCATTCCCGTTGCACTTATTTCAATCCCACTCCGCTATATGCACAGCTCCGTTGAGCTTGGTAATTGGAAGGATCTTGAAAACTGCATCGACCTGATTGCTGAGGCTCTTCTCAGAATAGATGACAAATTTGATTTCAATCCACTTTAGGAATTATGAATATAAAGGGTAGTTTAATAAATATAAAGGTGAAATCATGGGCAAGAAATTGGAAATCATTGGCGTCCAGATGGACATGGGAGCATCAAAGCGTGGAGTAAGCATGGGCCCCGCAGCCATAAGATATGGCGGATTGGTTGAGGGCTTAAGAAATCAAGGCCATACAGTGGTGGATAGAGGAGATATTATTCCTCTTCCCGAGGGCAAGAGCAGGCCGAAGATGAATTGCTTTGAGCAGGTTGTGGATATTAACGGCAAACTTTACAAAAACGTAAAGGATATTCTGGAAAAGGGGCATTTCCCGATTACCTTGGGTGGTGACCACAGCATAGCCGCAGGAAGCATCTCTGCCGTTTCCAAACACTATGAAGATAAGGGTGGAATCGGTGTAATCTGGATTGATGCCCACGGAGACTGGAATAACGAGGAAACCACGCCCAGCGGTAATATGCACGGCATGCCTTTCTCTTCAGTTTGCGGCTACGGACCGGATGCCATGGTTGATTATGGTCAGGGACCGGCCTTTGTGGATGTGAAGAAATGCGTTCAGATTGCAGGCCGTGATATTGACCAAGGGGAGCGACAGAGAATGAAGGAGGCTGGCATTACCGTTTTCTCAATCAATATGGTGGACCAGTTGGGAATGAATGAGGTAATCAGGCAGGCCATTGAAATAGCGGGAACCGGAACTGCCGGAATTCATCTTAGTTTTGATATTGATGCCTTAACCCCGGAGGTTGCTCCGGGAACGGGAACTCCGGTTCACAGCGGTTTAACCGCAAGAGAAGCCTTCTTGGCCGCGGAAACCTTGGCCGAAAGCGGCAAACTGCTTTCCATGGATATGGTAGAAGTCAATCCTATTCTGGACGAGAGAAACAAAACAGGAATTCTGGCATCTGAACTTATTCAGTCCGCCTTTGGAAAAGTGGTTTTCTAAATAATGAGGATTAAAGAATCCCGAAAAGCGACTAAGGCTTTTCGGGACTCTTTTGATTCGAAAATTGAATAAAGCTATGCTATGCGCCGGTTATGATAAAGGGCTGGATAGCTCCTGCAATTGCGTTAACAGGCATGGTCTGAAGGATTATTTTACCGGGGCCTGTTACCAAGGTGTTGAAGAGACCTTCGCCACCCAGCAAAGCATTCTTTACGCCGCCTACAGACTGGATGTCCATGGAGCAGGTAGCGTCCATAACCGCAATATATCCTGTGTCAACCAGCATCTGCTGTCCCGGCTGGAGGGTGTATTCAATAGCATAGCCATCGATTTCAACAAAGACTGTGCCCTGGCCGGAAAGTCTTTGCATGATGAATCCTTCGCCGCCGAAGAGACCCGCACCGAATTTTTTCTGGAAAAATACGGAGAGGTCAACACCTTCTTCGCTGGCCAGGAAGCTCTTCTTTTGAACGATTAAGTCGTTTCCGGGGGTTATGTCGTAGGCTTTGATGGAGCCGGGGAAGGAAGAAGCAAAGGCAATCTGTCCCGGGCCACCCATGGCAGTATAGCGATTCTGGAACATGGACTCGCCGCTGAACATTCTGCCCATCATCTTTCCGAACCCGCCTGTTCCTCTGGTTTCCATCTGCATATTGGGAGTCATCCAACTCATGGCACCTTTTTCCGTAACAAGGGTTTCACCTGCATCCACGTCGCAGATTACGACGGGGAGGGGTTCTCCAACAATCTGATATCTCATATCACGCACCTCCATTCATGTGCTTTCTCATATGGTTATAATGTCATTCTGCGGAGGCAAATGCTGCCTCTAGGTTCATTATACAACTAAAAATCGAAAATGCACACAAATAAAACCCAAACAAACATAAATAAAGGTAGTTTTTAGTCTTTTATTTTATGTTTCAATCATATATAATATACCTTTATAATATACTTTCATTAATATTCATTTTTTTGAAACACTCGGAGGATTGTATGAGCGAGAATACTTCCAATAATTTTATCCATAGTTTTATAGATGAAGACTTGGAAAAAGGGGTTTACGACAGCGTCTATACTCGCTTTCCCCCTGAACCCAACGGCTATCTTCATGTAGGTCATGCCAAGTCAATTTGCCTTAATTTCGGTACTGCAATCAAATACGGAGGCAAGTGCAATTTAAGATATGACGATACCAATCCAGTAAAAGAGGACACGGAGTATGTATCCGCCATTGAAGAAGATATTAAATGGCTTGGTTTTACATGGACGGAGCAGCTTTGGGCTTCCGACTATTTTGAAACCATGTATGATGCTGCAGTTGAGCTCATCAAGAAGGGCCTTGCCTTTGTTGACGATCTTTCCGCAGATGAAATAAGGGAATACCGCGGCACACTTAAGGAGCCGGGAAAAGAAAGCCCCTGTAGAAATCGCTCCGTAGAGGAGAACCTTGCTTTGTTCGAAGAAATGAAGGAAGGGAAATACGCTGACGGTGAGAAGGTGCTCCGTGCAAAGATTGACATGGCATCCCCCAATATCAACATGAGGGATCCCGTCATCTACAGAATCGTTCATGCATCCCACCACAATACGGGGGATAAATGGTGCATCTATCCAATGTACGATTTCGCTCATCCAATTGAAGATGCCATCGAGGGAATAAGTCATTCTCTCTGCACCATGGAATTCGAGGACCACAGACCTTTATACGATTGGGTTCTGGAAAATGTGGGCTTTTGGCCAAATCCTCCAAGACAGATAGAATTCGCCCGCTTAAACCTTACCAATACGGTAATGAGCAAGCGCTATCTTAAGGCCCTGGTAGACGAGGGCAGCGTGGTTGGTTGGGACGATCCCAGAATGCCTACCATAGCAGGGTTAAGAAGACGGGGATATACTCCGGAAGCAATCAGAGACTTTTGCGATAGAGTAGGTGTGGCAAAGGCGAACAGCACTGTTGATATAGGTCTTCTTGAATACTGCGTTCGTGATGATCTCCAGAATAAGGTGGAGTCAAGAAACGTAATCGAAGATCCAATCAAAGTTATCATAACCAATTACCCGGAAGGCCAGACCGAAATGGTCACCGTAGAGAACAACAAGAATGTTCCGGAGATGGGTGAAAGACAGATTCCATTTAGCCGTGAGCTATATGTGGACGGAGCCGACTTTATGGAGGTTCCGGCTAAAAAGTATTTCCGTCTTTTCCCGGGTAACGAGGTTCGCTTTAAAGGTGCCTACTTCATCACTTGTAACGAGGTGCTTAAGAACGAGGATGGTTCCATCAAGGAACTGCTCTGCACCTACGATCCTGCAACAAAGAGTGGAGAAGGATTTGACGGTCGTAAGGTTAAGGGTACTATTCACTTTGTTGACGCAGCAACGGCGATCCCGGTAACCATCAGAAACTATAGCTATCTGATGGTGAAAAACGAAGAGGGTGAAAGCGTTCTCAACCCCGAGTCCCTGGTGGAGAAGCAGGGCTTTGCTGAGCCTGCCATTGCAGAAGCAAAGCCTGGAGAAAGATTCCAGTTCTTCCGCCACGGCTACTATATCGCCGATGCCAAGGACTATAGCGACGACAATAGAGTATTTAACCGCATAGTTGATTTAAAGAGCAGCTACAAGGCTCAATAATAGAATGACCTATACCGTATTTCGTTTTAAAGAGATAGATTCAACTAACGATTGTGCCAAGAGGATGGTTGAAGAGAATGTGCCTTTTCCCTTCGTTGTTCTTTCCGATGAACAAACCAAGGGAAGGGGAAGGAGCGGAAGAAACTTCTTCTCGCCAAAGGGAGGCTTCTACTATACCTATACCTTTGAAGCAAAGGTTGGGTTAGAGAAGTATTATGAAAGTATTCCTCTTACCATCATTGCGGCTGTGGCTACAGCTAATGCCGTAGAAAAGGTGGCGAAAGTAACCACTTCCATCAAATGGGTAAACGATATCCTTCTTGATGGCAAAAAGGTTGGAGGCATTCTGACTGAGGGAATCTTTGGTAACCAAGGGGAGCCCAGAGCTGTGGCAATTGGAATAGGCATAAACTTAAGGCCACAGGTATTTCCCGAGGGCATTAAGGATATTGCCACAAGTCTAAACTGGGATAGTGAGGACAGCCTCTTGGTAAAGGAAATAACGGAAAACATCCAGGAACTATTAAAAAGAGCCGAAAACCCTGAGGATAAAGAAGAAATCCTCGGGATATATAAAGAGAAATGCTCCACTATTGGACAAATGGTGTCCTTCCAATTGGAAGGGCAGGAGGTCCAGGGAAGAGCCTTGGACTTGGACAATAATGGACAATTAATCGTTGAATTGGAAGATAATCGGAGAGTGACCTTCTTCGGCGAAGTAACTATAAAAAAGGAGAAATGATGAAACAGGTAAAGTTTACGGAGACAGTATTGAGAGATGCTGGACAGTCCCTGGTCGCAACCAGAATGAAGTTTGATCAGTTTGAGCCCATTCTTAAGACCATGGACGAAGCGGGTTATTATTCCGTTGAGTGCTGGGGTGGCGCAACCTTTGATGTATGCCTCAGATACTTAAACGAGGATCCATGGGAAAGGCTTAGAAAAATCAAAGCGGCCATGCCCAACACCAAATTGCAGATGCTTTTAAGAGGACAGAATATTCTGGGCTATAAGCATTATAGCGACGATGTGGTAAGAAGGTTTGTAAGAGCCAGCGTAAGAAACGGTATTGATATTATCAGAATCTTTGATGCTCTGAACGATCTTGAAAATCTCAAGGTAGCCATCGAAGAAACGGTTAAAGAGGGAGCTATAGCTTCAGGGGCCATTTCCTATACAACATCTCCGGTACATACCTTGGACAAATATGTTGAGCAGGTTAAGGAGATGAAGAATATGGGCGTCTCCACCATCTGTATCAAGGACATGGCAGGAATCATGTCTCCGGAAAGTGCCTATGAATTGGTTTCAGCAATTAAGGACGCTGTTGACCTTCCTCTGGTTGTTCATACTCACAGCACCACGGGCCTTGCATTTATGACCTATATGAAGGCCGTTGAGGCCGGTGCGGACATTATCGATACAGCTATTTCTCCATTGTCCGGAGGAACATCTCAGCCTGCAACTGAAACTCTTGAGTATACATTTAGAGAGATGGGCTATGATACAGGTCTTAATGAAGCTAAGCTTTATGAGATCGCAGACTTCTTCAAGCCTATCAGAGCAGAGTTCATTGAGGACGGAACACTTAATCCAATTTCCATGGCAACGGATACCCAGTGTCTCAATTATCAGATTCCCGGAGGAATGCTCTCCAATCTTCTGAGCCAGCTGAAGGGATTAAATGCCTTGGATAAATTCGAAGAAGCCTTGGCTGAAACTCCAAGAGTAAGAGAAGATATGGGGTATCCACCCCTCGTTACTCCCACAAGCCAGATTATAGGAACCCAGGCAGTACAGAACGTTCTTGCAGGGGAGAGATATAAGAATGTTGGTGCGGAGCTTAAAGCATATTGCAGAGGAGAATATGGGACAACACCTGCTCCCATTAATCCTGAAGTCAGAGAAAAGATTTTGGCAGGGGATAAACCTGTTGAAGGAAGATATGCGGACACTTTGCCCACAGATATATTTGAAAAGGCCGAGGCTGAGCTGGGAGATACAGCAAGATGTGAAGAGGATGTGCTTAGCTATATAGCGTTCCCTCAGGTAGCGGAAAAATTCTTCGAAGAGCGTAAGGCCAGAGAAGAACAGGTATGCCGCTATACCATTTCGCCAATCGAAGAATAGGAGGAGAATATGACATTTGGAAATGCAATGGTATACTCTCTCCTTGGAATAAGCGTTGTGTTCTTTGCTCTGATTTTCCTCATGGTAATCATTAAGATAATGACATCCATAGGGGAAAGAGGAGCGGCTAAGGAGACTGCTAAGACAGCTGCCCAAGCCGATGCGGTCGGAAGTGCGGATGTTTCCGTGGCTCCAACAAAGAATGCGCCTCCCGCACCCGGAACTGCAGGAGAGTTGAAACTCTACAATACTCCGCCCAGAACAGCGGCTATGCTAATGGCCATAGTAGCAGATGAACTTAAGACACCAATCAACGAACTGAGATTCATCTCGATTAAGGAAGGAGGAGAGGAATAAGATGAAATATAAAATCACTTTAGAAGGAAAGACCTATGAGGTAGAAGTGGAACATGGCGAAGCCATGATTCTTGATGAATACGAGGCTGTGGCTCAGGCCATAGCACCTACAGCTCCTGCTCCTGCTCCTGCTCAGGCAGTCGCACCTGCCGCTGCTCCTGCAGCAACACCTCAGGCTGTTGCTGGAACAGAAGTATCGGCACCCCTCCCGGGAAATATTTTGGACATCAAAGTATCCCAGGGACAGGCCGTTAAGGCAGGGGATGTAATTTTGATCATCGAAGCCATGAAGATGGAAAATGAGATCAAAGCTCCGGCCGATGGAAGTGTAAAGCAGATTTTGGTATCCAAGGGACAGGTAGTTAGTTCCGGAGATGTTCTCGTAGTAATTTAGGAGGCTCAATAGATGAATATATTAGACACCTTGCAAAGGCTTGTTGAGACCTCCGGATTCTATATGCTTTTTAGTGACTGGAGACAGCTGGTAATGATAGCTCTTGCCTGCTTGCTTCTCTATCTGGGATTGGTAAAAAAATACGAGCCGCTTCTCATGGTGGGAATCGCTTTCGGTATGCTTCTTACCAATCTCCCCGGATCCAATATGTATCACCCTGAGCTTTGGGACGCATACATAGAGGGAACGGTAAGGCTCACAGATATAATCCATGGCGGAGGACTCTTGGACATTCTATATATCGGAGTTAAGTCGGGACTCTATCCATCCCTTATTTTCCTTGGGGTTGGAGCAATGACCGACTTTGGTCCGCTCCTGGCAAACCCCAAGAGCTTACTCCTGGGAGCTGCGGCTCAGCTTGGAATCTTTGCTGCATTCCTTATGGCCATAGGCATCTTTGGATTCGAGCCCAATGCGGCTGCATCCATAGGAATAATCGGAGGAGCGGATGGACCGACTGCAATTTGGCTTACATCCAAGCTGGCCCCGGATTATCTGGCGCCAATAGCCATCGCCGCTTATTCATATATGGCCCTGATTCCTCTTATTCAGCCTCCTGTTATGAGGCTTTTAACCACCAAGGAGGAGAGGGAAACGGTTATGGTTCAGCTTAAGCCTGTAAGCAAAACCATGAAGATATTATTTCCCATCGTGGTTACCATCTTCGTTTGCCTTCTTCTTCCATCGGTTGCACCCCTACTGGGATGCTTGATGCTGGGTAACCTCTTTAAGGAAAGCGGCTTAACCGATAGATTAAGCGACACGGCTCAGAACGCTTTGATGAATATAGTAACAATCTTCCTATCCACATCGGTAGGAGCAACTGCTGTATACTATAGATTCTTAACTCCAAGAACTCTGTTCATCATCGTGCTTGGCTTAATCGCATTTGAATTTGCCACCATTGGTGGACTTATCCTTGGAAAGATTATGTATAAGCTTTCCGGCGGAAAGATCAATCCGCTTATCGGCTCCGCAGGAGTATCTGCCGTGCCTATGGCAGCTCGTGTAAGCCAGTCGGAGGGAGCAAAGGCAAATCCCGCTAACTTCCTCTTGATGCACGCCATGGGACCAAATGTGGCAGGCGTAATCGGTTCTGCAGTTGCTGCAGGATTCCTTCTGGCAGTATTCGGTGGCTGATAATAGGAGGGCCTATCTGGAAATCCAAGAAGGAAAGTATATTGCCAAGGCCTTGGATGTTACGGCTCTTCTGGGAAACGAGGAAGAACTGAAGAAAAACCAGAATATGAAGGTAAGCTTTAAGGGGATGGCAATACCTATACTTTCTGCATTGAGTCCTATTTAAGAGGGCCCGACAGTGATGTGTATAAGGCGGTTGAAGGCCTTAACGTCGGAGATACGGTTGAAATGGAGGGCTTTCTGTTTTGGAAAGAAGGACCCCTTCCTCATATAACGGTGGTCACAGTTAAATAAAAGAAGAATAAATTGATGGACGACTCCAAGGAATAATCCTGGGCCGTCCCTTTATATTGAATTATGAAAGCAAAGATTAAGAAAAGGACATTTAAGGCTATATACAGACTTCTGGATAGGGTTAGCCCCATTGATGGAGACTGCGGTAAGCTTTGCGGTGCAGCTTGCTGTACCGCTGAGGACGGAAGGGAGCTGGGCATCTATCTTCTACCGGGAGAGGAGAAGGTTCACGATAGAAAGGATAATTGGCTGGAGTGGACCAAGGAGGATGCGGAGGACTATGATTTCCCCGGAAGCTGGAAGGGAAAGGTGTATTTTGTTAAGTGCAAGACTCCGCCCATCTGCCCAAGGGAAAAGAGGCCCATGCAGTGCAGAACCTTTCCCTTGGTTCCCCATATAAACGAAGAAGGAGAACTGAGCCTGGTTTATAACGATTTGGACCTGCCCTATAGATGTCCTCTTATAGAAGATGAAATGCCTCTTAATGATGACTTTGTTCAGGCCACCTTTACGGTGTGGAAGCATTTGATTGAGGACCCTTTGATCTACGATCTTGTTAAGGAAGACTCCCTGGAAAGGGAAAGGGCGGCCCTTGATTTGGCCAAGCTCCTTGGAGAGGTATAGAATCTTGAAAGTCAGGAAGCCTTTATATGGGTATAGATAAGGGGTATAATGAAATAAAGAGGTAGAAAGAATTGAATTTAACAGTTATAGCAGGAGTCCTGATTCCCTTCATAGGAACTGCCCTTGGAGCAGCCATGGTCTTCTTCCTGAAGAACGGGATATCAGACAATACCCAAAAGATTCTTACGGGCTTTGCTGCGGGAGTCATGGTCTCTGCGTCCTTTTTTAGCTTAATAATACCGGCAATTGAGCAGGCAGGGGAAACAATGGGCAAGCTGGCCTTTGTCCCCGCTGTCATAGGTTTTTTAATAGGAATGCTCTTCCTTTTGGTGCTGGATATAGTGACCCCTCATATGCATTTGAACAAAAGCGAAGAGGGACCAAAAGCAGGTATCAAGAAAACAACCAAATTGATTTTGGCGGTAACCCTTCACAATCTCCCTGAAGGAATGGCAGTAGGGGTTGTTTATGCGGGTCTTCTCTATGGAGGGGGAACCATAAGCAAAACCGCCGCTCTGGCTCTTGCTCTTGGTATTGCAATCCAGAACTTCCCCGAGGGAGCTATCGTTTCCATGCCACTTCTTGGAGAGGGTGTGAAGAAAAGCAAAACCTTTACCTACGGAGTTCTTTCCGGTGCCGTTGAACCCATTGGCGCCGTTTTAACCATACTGGCAGCGGGAATACTTCTTCCTGTACTTCCTTATCTCCTTTGCTTTGCCGGAGGAGCAATGATCTATGTGGTGGTGGAGGAACTGATTCCCGACATGTCCGAGGGAGAGCACTCCAACGGGGCTACCATAGCTTTTGCTGTGGGCTTCGCTTTGATGATGGCCTTGGATGTGGGACTATCCTAAGTAAAAAAACTTTTAAGAGAGGGACAAATGGAAAAGAATCTTTATGATGAGTATTCGAAAATCCTGAGAGAAGAGTTGGTGCCTGCCATGGGTTGTACGGAGCCCATTAGCTTGGCCTATGCGGGAGCCCTAGCAGCAAAGCATCTCAATGCTCTGCCGGAACGAATAGACCTTATGGTAAGCGGCAATATCATCAAAAATGTAAAAAGCGTTATCGTGCCGAATACAGGGGGACGGAAGGGTTTGAGAACAGCCGTCTCCGCCGGTGTGGTTTACGGTGACAGCGAAAGGGAATTGGAAGTCCTTTCCCGGGTTAAGGAAGACGATCTAAAAAAACTTGATGATTTTTTGGATAAGGTTGAGATTCATATTTCCACCTCGGATTATATGAATCCCTTCGATATTCAGGTTAGAGCCTATGCCGGAGAGGATGAATCCTTTGTCCATATCTTCGCCAATCACACCAATGTGGTGGAGATTAAGAGGAATGGTGAATACGTATTAAGGAAAGAGTTCAAGGATGAGCCTTTGGCTGTGAAAGAAAACCGCAGGCTTCTCACGGTGGAGAATATTGTGGAATACGGTGACACCGTGGACCTGGAAGAGATTAGGGAAGTCTTGGAAAGACAGATTGAATACAATATGGCAATCGCCGAAACCGGCTTAAGTGAAGACTACGGAGCCACCATTGGCAAGATTCTTCTCAAGGCCTATGGGGATGGCGTCCAAAACAAAGCAAAGGCCTATGCGGCTGCAGGGTCCGACGCCAGGATGAACGGATGCGAGCTTCCCGTGGTTATTAATTCAGGAAGCGGAAATCAGGGAATTACCTCCTCCGTTCCTGTAATCGTTTATGCCAAGGAACTGGGAGCGCCCCATGAAAAACTCTTGAGAGCCTTGGCCATCTCCAATCTGATAAGCATTCATATTAAAACCGGAATCGGAAGCCTGTCGGCCTATTGCGGAGTAACCAGTGCAGGAGCCGGTGCGGGAGCAGGAATATCCTATCTCCACGGAGGAGGATATAAGGAAATAGCCCATACCATTGTAAATACCCTGGCTATCAATTCGGGCATGATCTGCGACGGAGCCAAGTCCAGCTGTGCTGCAAAAATAGCCTCCGCGGTTGAATCGGGTCTTTTGGGAATGAAGATGTATCAGCAGGGCAGCCAGTTCTATGACGGTGACGGCATTGTAATTAAGGGTGTTGAGAATACCATTAATGCTATTGGCCTTCTTGCGAGAGAAGGGATGCACGAAACGGATAAAGAAATACTGAAGATTATGATGGGTGAATAAACTAAAAAACGATAAAGAAAAAACCTTCCCGCCCTCCGATAATGGAGAGGGAGAAGGTTTTTTATTGCAATGATTTGGTTTGGCTCTTACTCGACTGCGGGCAGGTGGGTGAGAGCCTCGGCTATCTCTTCGTCCGTTGGAATATAGTCTTCCATGGTTCCGTCGTTAAATTGCTCATAAGCCTTAAGGTCAAAATAACCTGTTCCCGTCAGGCCGAAGATGATGGTCTTGGCCTCGCCGGTTTCCTTGCATTTAAGAGCTTCGTCCATGGCGGTTTTGATGGCGTGGCTGGATTCGGGGGCGGGGAGAATGCCCTCGCATCTTGCGAATTCAACCGCCGCCTTGAATACATCTGTCTGCTTTTCCGCTCTGGCTTCCATGAGACCCTGATGATAGAGTTCTGAAAGGGTGGAGCTCATGCCGTGGAATCTAAGTCCGCCTGCGTGGTTGGGAGCGGGGATATAGCTGCTTCCGATGGTATACATCTTAACCAAGGGACAGATATTTCCCGTATCAGCAAAGTCGTAAGCATAGGTCCCTCTGGTGAAGCTGGGGCAGGATGCAGGCTCAACTGCGATAAACTGATAATCCGCTTCTCCTCTAAGCTTCTCTCCCATGAAGGGGGCGATAAGTCCGCCCAGATTGGAACCGCCGCCGGCACAGCCTATGATGATGTCAGGCTTGATTCCGTATTTATCAACAGCTGCCTTGGTTTCAAGGCCGATGATGCTTTGATGTAGAAGTACCTGATTAAGGACGCTTCCAAGAACATAGC
>CAJOQI010000033.1 GCA_905236895.1 uncultured Peptostreptococcaceae bacterium
AAACCGTATTCTCTCCATATCGTTTTGTAATGTTCTGCATTTCAAGAACAAATTCTGAAGGCACTTTCTTCCCTCCTTCTTATAAAATGGACTCGCCTCACAGGGGCGAGTCCACTGGATATTAGTTGTTGTACTTACTAGTAATTATTTAAGATAGTCTTCAAAGTTTACTGGAGCAAGTAAAACTGTATAGTAGTTGTCGTATGTAGTGCCGTTTACGTCTGTATAGTTATTAACCTTAGCTCCATCAGCCTTTTCATTGAACATCTTAACGATTGCGTCTGAATCGTTACGATCTGTAATTGTTCCGTCAATATATGCCTTGGAATATTCAACGCCGATTTCGATGATTGTCATAGCAACAGGTGATGGCCATGTTGAGAAACGTCCTACTGCATCGTGCTCCTGCAGTTTAGCAGCAATCTGCTTGAGAGCTTCTTCATCGTCTCCACCTATCTGGAGCTCAAGGCCCAGTGTTGCCGGGAAGCCGTGATATGGGCTTGGGCAGCAAGGCTGTGGATAATAAGCGTTTGGCTCATCAAGACATGCCTGCTGGAGTGAAGGCTGCATACCGCAGTTTGTTGTGAAGAAGGCAACCTTCTTTCCTTCATATTTTGCAAGCTGCTGAGGAACGTCTTCAAGAATGAACTGCTGTGAAGCGGAGAGTCCTGCTTCTGCTGTTGGGTCCGGAGCGGTTACATCTACCAGCTCGATTCCATACTTTTCAGCATTTGCCTGAAGAAGTTCGTGACGAGCAACTATAAGTTCCATAGCCATATGGCGTGGGAAAGAATAGTGAATCAATACATCAATTCCCCACTCTTTGCATGTATCCATGATTGTATCGCCCTGTGCAGCTTCGTCAGCATACATAACGATGTCAGCTGCTGCGGAGATAACTGCAGGATCTTCCTGAGGTGTTCCTGCAATAAGAAGGATGTCGTCACGACCCATTTCACGGATCTTATCGAATCCAGCCTTTGCTCCAGGAACTGCCTGGCACATTACGATAGCCTTTACGTCAGGATCTGAAGCAAAGGATACAAGCTGAGAAACTGTTGTTTCCATCTCGGACATGAAGTTGTCAGGATAGGTAGCTGTAACTATATGCTCTTCTCCGTACTGAGCAACTGCCTTCTCTGCGGCACGGAATTCTTCCTCACCCTGAGAAACTGTGCCTGTAAGAATAGCTACCTTCCAGTTGCTGTTCTCTTCTGTACCTGTGTTGCTATCGTTGCCGCCTGTCTTGCCACATGCAGCCATACTCATAACCAATACGAGCACAAGCAATAAACTTAAAATTTTCTTCATACTAAAGTCCTCCAATTATTATGAAAAATCCCAATTATCAGCTGCTTCGCTTTCTGCCTCTTAGGCTCCGGCCAGGGCACCTGTTTCCTGTTTACTAAAGAGGAATTATTCCCAATCGCTTTTCCTCTTTAACTTACTACTGTAAGTGCTCCTATAATACCATTTCTTCACATATTTTACAAGAAAAAAACATCTTTTAAGAAACACCTATTAATTGTCCAAGAAAAAAGCTATCCGCTTATGAAACGGATAGCTACTATATTAAATAAAACGAAATGGATTTAATATTGTTTGAGTATAGGCAATTAATTAAACGGTAAGAGCAACGATTTCGAAAATGGAATTGTTGGTTGTGTTAAGGTTGATAACCTTTGCCGTTCTTACTACTGTTGCTGTGGGAGCTTCTACGTATTCTTCTACGTATTCAACATACTCGGTGTATTCTATGTATTCTACGTATTCTACATGCTCTACTACTTCTGCAAATTCTTCTTCAACAGCTTCTACAACTACTTCTTCGATAACAGGCTCTTCGAAAGCTGCTTCACCTATTTCTCCTTCTTCCTCTTCGGGGATTTCAGGCTCGATAACCGCAAACTCTTCAACTTCTTCTATTTCAACTTCGATTTCTTTATCAAAGTCAGGAGCTTCGAAAGCTGCTTCGCCGATTTCGCCTTCTTCCTCTTCCGGAAGTTCAGCTTCGATAACCGCAAACTCTTCTTCAGCTTCAACTTCTACGATTTCCACTTCATCTACTTCTGTTTCAGGAAATTCTGCATCAGGAGTAGCGTAGATTGCTGTACCGATTTCAGGAGCTTCTGTTTCAGGAATCTCAGGCTCGATTGTGGCTACTTCTTCATCAGCGAAAACAAAAACCGTTCCAAGAGCAAGTACTGCTATCAGAGCGATTGTTAATGTGATTGCGATATTCTTAATAGTTCTAGTTCTCATCGATTTTACTCTCCCCTCAAAAAGTATCATCTATATTTCTGTACTTAAATAATACCAAACCTATGAAAAATGTATATCGTCCAAAAGTATGATTTTTGTAAAAAACCGTTTTTTCACAAAAAAAGCGCCTTTCGGCGCTTTTAATGTAATTTCCCCTATAAAACTCTGTTTATTCCTCAATTTCATGGTCGTGATCGTCCTCATCTGCATTGGGATCAAAGCCTTCCAGACCTTTGTATGTCTTACCATTTTTCTGAGCATAGTCGTAAATTGCGGCTTTGATGGCATGATCCGCAAGGACGGAACAGTGAATCTTAACCGGTGGAAGTCCTCCCAGCTCATCTACCACGTCCTTATTGGTGATTGCAAGAGCCTCATCTATGGTTTTTCCAATAATCATCTGTGTAGCCATACTGGAGCTGGCAATAGCAGATCCGCAACCAAATGTCTTGAATTTGCAGTCTGTAATTACGTCATTTTCGTCCACTTTAATATGCATCTGCATCATATCTCCGCAGACAGGGCTGCCATAAACCCCAACACCGTCAGGGTTCTCTATTTCTCCCACATTCTTGGGATTCATGAAATTATCCATTACCGTATCGTTATAAAGTCCCATTTTCCTTCCCTTTCTTTGATTCTTACAATGATAATCCTAACCTACACTCTTTTTGCATTCTTTTTTAATTCCAGCCCTTATCCGGACCGATTGGTGATACATCCCTAAGCCATGCCACCACTTCTTTAAGGTTTTCTACCACATAATCGATATCTTCTTTAGTGGTAAAGTCCCCTGTTGTAAATCTTACTGTTCCGTGAATCAGTTCATCGGATACGCCCAAAGCCGATAAAACATGGGATGGCTTGAGAGATTTTGATGAGCAAGCGGATCCGGTGGATACACAGATACGCCTGGAATCCAGCATGAGGAGAATGGATTCACCCTCGATATACTTAAATGTTACGTTCAGATTGCCGGGATGGCGATTCTCCATGGTTCCGTTAATCATCACATCAGGAATTTCGGCCATTATCCTATCTGCAAGATAGTCCCTCAGTTTGGAGGAATGCTCCACATGGGCATCAAAGTTTACCCTTGCCAGCTCCGCAGCCTTGCCGAAGCCTACTATTCCAGGAACGTTTTCCGTTCCTGCTCTTCTACCCATCTCCTGGGCTCCCCCATGGATTAAATTGGGGATTCTTAGGCCTTTCCTAATATATAGGGCACCTACACCCTTTG
Source organism: uncultured Peptostreptococcaceae bacterium (assembly GCA_905236895.1). Lineage (GTDB taxonomy): Bacteria > Bacillota > Clostridia > Peptostreptococcales > Anaerovoracaceae > Eubacterium_B. The sequence continues at coordinate 3,503 of CAJOQI010000033.1, forward strand.
GTCCATAAATCTTATGGGCGGACATGGAGAGAAAATCTATTCCCATATCCTTAACGTCTATAGCCACATTTCCGAGAGCCTGAACTCCATCAGTGTGGAAAAGAATATTGTGTTTCTTTGCTATTTCCCCTATTTCCTTTACCGGATGCAGTGTTCCTATCTCGTTATTAACCATCATTACGCTGATAAGGATGGTTTTATCCGTGATAGCCTCTTCTATATCCTTAGGATTGATTCTTCCCTCGGAGTCAACTCCTATATAGGTTACTTCTACCCCATGCTTTTCAAGATATTCAAGGGTATGAATCATTGCATGATGCTCGGTTACCGTGGAAATAATATGGTTTCCTTTGTTCTTAAAGGCTTCAACCACTCCATATAGAACCCAGTTATCAGCTTCAGATCCTCCTCCTGTGAAGAAGATTTCCTTATCATCTGCATTTATAAGCTGAGCAACCTGGTTTCTTGCCTTATCCAAGGCATTCTTGGCATCCAAGCCCGGTGTATATAGACTTGAAGGGTTACCATATCTTTCACAAAAAAAGGGAACCATCTCCCTAAACACCTCCTCCTTAACAGGAGTGGTGGCTGAGTAATCCAAATATACTTCTCTCAATTCGCTCATTGATGCTGTCTCCTAACAATAATACGAGGTTTTTATACCATTATTGGATTGGTATTAAACAATTTTTTAACTAAGTTTTTTAGGCTCCTCGTTATTGTCTCCGTCCACTATTTTTATATTTTCAAGCTGGGCTCTAAGATTGGCCTTGAAGGCATCAATATACTCTCTTCTCAATAGATCTCTTTCTTCTATCTCTTCCGGAGTAAGACCCTCCTCCGTTTTAGCCTTGTGAGCCAGCTCATTTATTCTGTCTATCTTTTCCTTGCTAATCATTTCTCCTCCTGAAAACACAATAGATATTTTATATTATTCCCGCCTTTCGTCAAGAAGAATTATATTGATATATAGTCTTTAATCTGCTCAAAGGTTTTATCCCCTATTCCCGATACATTCTTGATTTCTTCAATTGAATTGAAATTACCTTTAATCTCTCTGTATTTAATTATTCTTTCAGCCGTAACGGGGCCTATGCCGGGGATGGATTGAAGATCTTCCATGGATCCGTTGTTTATACTTATCACTTTCTTTGAAGAGGTATTGTTATTGAATGAAGAACCACTACCCTCATGAACAGGCCAATCATCTTCTATGGAAGGAATATAAATCTTCATTCCATCTGAAATAGTGGAGGCTCTGTTGATGGCATCAATATCTCCCTTCTCACTTAAACCTCCGGCCATTGCTATAAGGTCAAATAGCCTTGATCCTTCCTCCAAGGTATATACCCCCGGATTAATGACTTCACCGCTAATATCAACGGTAATATATCTCTGCTCAAGTATATGCTCCGGTTCCTTTGAAGAAGAAATATCTTTTGAAGAGGTAGTATCCAATATAGTATCCTCCTCTTTGGTAGATTCCGCCACAGTGGAATTGCTTACTTCATATACCAAGTCTTTTTCCCCTTTCTCTCCAAAAAAGACCAAAGCGGCGACAATAGCTATTACTGTCACCGCCAGCTTAATTGGCTTTTCATATTTTTCAAGAGCCTTGGAAATGCTCTTGCCATAATCCTCAAGAGATCTATTTTTTTTCGCCTTCATAGTCCAAGTGTAAGCCCAAAGTATGGGGAATACAAGGCTGAAAATACAGATTTTCTCTCTCTACCCTAATATCTTCTCTCAGCACATTTAATCCTGCGAAGTCATTAAAGGTTTTTATAACCAGCTCCGGGCTTAAATTGGCATCACTGCCTGCTCTAAGATTCATTTCAAGGGCAAAGGGATAGTCCGGAGTTTCGATTGCTTTGATAAAGGAAATCATTGGTTTAATATCCACATCTACCATTGCCTTGGTCTTCTTCTGTCTTTTCTGGGCGATTATGCTTTCCTGAGCCAGATAGTCAGAAATGATTTTTTCGGGACCTTCAGCTTTTCCTGAAAGAGAATCCCAAGACTTGGGATATCCTATTTTAAACTTTGCTCCTTCAACGATTGATGCAAGAGACCTTGGCTCTATATCAAGTTCTTTGCAATAGGCTATGGTAATACCCATAGGCATGGCTGCCCTCATGAGCCTCAAAATCTCCTCGGTATCCATGGCCTTATCCAAATGGAATTCCAGGATTTCATCCTTTGCCGAATATCCAAGAGATAGAGGCTGGGCAAAGCTCATCTTCGGATGTGGATTATAGCCTTGAGAATAACCCAAGGGTATGCCGCATCTCTTGAAGGCTCTCTTAAAAAGCCTTAAAAGATCAAGATGGGATGTATAAATGCAGAAGCCCTGCTTGGTAAAACTGAGGATATATCTATTCATAATACCCTCCCAATTTACAAACTGTTCTTCTGTTGATACCGCAGCCCGTACAGCCGTAGCGACAGTCAGGAGTTACTACTCCATCCTTTGATTTATTCCATTCGGAAATCAAATACTCTCTCCGGACGGAGGGATCGATTATATCCCAAGGAAGGACTTCATCCAAAGCTCTTTCCCTGGCATTGTAGAAGTCCAAGGTAAGTCCCGCGTCTTCAATGGCCTTTTCCCATTTTTCGGGATCAAAATTCTCAGACCAGGCATCCATGGTGCAGCCTGATTTATAGGCATTCAAAAGGACCTGGCTTACCCTTCTGTCTCCTCTTGCAAGTATTCCTTCAAGAAGGCTTGTCATATCGTCGTGGTATTGAAAACTAACCCCTTTTATCTTAAGCCTTCCTCTTAAATAGTCGTGCTTAAGTCTAAGGCTTTCAAGGCTATCCTGAGCCGTCCATTGGAATGGTGTATGAGCCTTGGGAACGA
>CAJOQI010000034.1 GCA_905236895.1 uncultured Peptostreptococcaceae bacterium
CAGTGGCAGGCCTCATGCGAAGGTTGCCCAAGAGAACGAGCCTTCGGCGAAGTTCGATTGGCTGCAACCGACCGCTCCCGCGCGGCGCACCAGTGAAAATGGATACCATTCGGTATCCATTTTTCATTACTCTTCGTTTCATTCTACGGAATAAAGAAGGTCGTGAATTTCCTCCATAGATTGGGCTTCCTTTGGTGGCTCCCCTGATTCGGACATCTTGATGATAATATCTAATTCACCTAAATCCGGATGTGTAATATATGCCGTATCTTTATCTCTTAAAATATAAACCGTAACTCCTTTGGTAAGCCTGTCGATTTCTTTTCTTGTCCATCATGGTCTTTTCCCTCATTAAAGCTTCATAGCAAGTGATATTTTCCCCTTCTCATTATCTATGGAGAGGATTTTTACCTTCACCGTATCCCCAACCGACACAACGTCCATGGGGTGTTTAACAAACTTATTACTGAGCTGGGAAATATGCACAAGGCCATCCTGTTTAACGCCTATATCAACAAAGGCCCCAAAGTCCACCACGTTTCTCACGGTGCCGAACATTTCCATACCTTCCTTTAGATCCTCAAAGGATCTGACATCGCTTCTAAAGACAACCTCCGGCGCATCTTCTCTGGGATCTCTTCCCGGCTTTTTCATTTCGTCCAGAATGTCTTTTAGTGTGGGAAGTCCGATTGAAATATCTTCGGCCAGTTTTTCCAAACTCTCTTCTTTCTTAAGAGAAGGATAAGCAAAGAGTATCCTCTCATAGATATCTTTTACTCCTCCACCCTTTATGTCGTCCCCTGAGATTCCCGCCTTCTTCATCATTTCCTTTGTTGCAGGATATGACTCGGGATGTACGCCGGTTTGATCCAAGGGCTCATCTCCACCGCTAATTCTAAGGAATCCCGCGCACTGCTCAAAGGTCTTGGGTCCAAGCTTTTCCACCTTCAACAATTCTTTTCTATTTTTGAAGCGGCCCTTCTCTTCTCTGTACTTAACAATATTCTTTGCCACCGGCAAACTAATTCCGGCCACATAGGAAAGCAGCGAAGGGGAAGCGGTGTTTAAGTCCACTCCAACTCTGTTTACACAGTCCTCTACCACTCCGGAAAGAGCGCCGTCCAATTTCTTTTGATTCATATCGTGCTGATACTGTCCCACGCCGATATGCTTGGGATCAATCTTAACAAGTTCCGCCAAGGGATCCTGAAGTCTCCTTCCAAGAGACATGGCTCCCCTGGTTGTAACATCCAGGTCCGGATACTCTTCCGTTGCCAGCTTGGATGCGGAGTAAATTGAGGCGCCGGCTTCGTTTACTATAGTATAAACAACATCAAAGGAATTCTTCTTTAGGAATGCGGCTACCACTTCCTCGGTCTCTCTTGAAGCAGTTCCGTTTCCTATTACGATTACATTGATTCCATACTTTTCAATCAGCTGCTTTAGAATTCTCTCCGTTCCAGCAATATCGTTTTTGGGCTGTGTGGGATAAATAGTGGTATAGGCAAGTAGTTTTCCGGTCTCATCTATAACTGCGACCTTGCATCCCGTTCTATAACCGGGATCGATACTTATGATTCTCTTTCCTTTCACAGGTGGAACCATGAGAAGTTTTTCCGTATTCTTTGCAAAGACCTTGATGGCCTCATCTTCAGCCCTCTCCGTCAAAGTATTTCTCATTTCTCTCTCAATGGATGGTGCTATGAGACGCTTATATGAGTCCTCTGCCGTATCGGAAAGAGCCTCCTTATAAATGGAGTCGCATTTTATTACTTGGCTCTTTATATATGCAACCATCTTCTGTTGGTCGGTCTCAACCTTTACCTTTAGTTTGCCTTCTTTTTCTCCTCTGTTTATGGCCAGGACTCTATGATTTGGAATCTTGGAAATCATCTCGGTCTGTCCGTAATATGTGTCATAAACATTCTTCTCTTCCGGGTCCACGGCCTCCACACTTATTATTCCCTTTTCCCAGGTCCGCTCTCTAAGCTCGCTAATATAGTCCGCATCATCCGCAATGATTTCCGCAATAATATCCAAAGCTCCCTGAATAGCATCCTCCGGAGTTTCCACTTCTTTCTCCGGATTCACATAGGGCTTTGCTATTTCATATATGTCACCCTGCTTCTCCTGCTGCAGTCTTATAATCATGGCCAAAGGCTCGAGACCTCTCTCCTTGGCCTTCCCCGCTCTCGTCTGGCGTTTTTGTTTATATGGTTTATAAAGATCCTCTACCCTCTGAAGAACTTCAGCCTTTTCTATTTCTTCTTTTAATTCATCCGTCAGCTTTCCCTGTTCTTCTATAAGACGAATAACCTCGGCTTTTCTTTCCTCAAGCCCTCTGAGATATACAAGGCGCTCGCTGAGTTCTCTCAGAACCTCGTCACTCAGGCCTCCGGTCACTTCTTTTCTGTAACGAGCAATAAAGGGAATAGTGTTCCCTTCACCAATAAGCGTCACTGTATTTTCCACTTGTTTTCTTTGAATCTTAAACTCAGTTGTTAACTTTGCAATAATGTCCATTCTTCAATCCTTTAAATTATTATGCCTTATAGTACCAATTCCTTGAGCCAGCAATCTTCTTTCTTCCCTTCAAAAAGTTCATGCTCCGGAAGTGCTTTTATTATTTTAAAGCCTGCTTTCTCATAGGCCTTTATTGCCCTGTTGTTATTTTGATGTGGATCCAGAAGCATTACCTCTGCCGATTTATGCTCCTTGAGATAGTCAGCCATCATACCTAAAAACAAGGTTCCAAAGCCGTCGTATTCAATTATAACTCTAAAACCATCTGGTATTTCTTCCATGTAATGCTCCACCAAGGAGCTCATAGTGAAATGGATGTCACGACCTTCATAATACTCAAGGACTCTTTTGTCGGTTAGCTACTTGAACATAAATGAAAGGTCCTCTTCATTAAAGTCTCTGATTAAAACCGATTCCATTACCATCCTCACTTACTAACCCTCTCCATTAAGGATGCGAATATTCCCAATTCTTATATTCTCAAGTATATCAAACAAAACACAGCCTATAAATGGTTTTTAGTCCAAATCAAACTATCTATGCAAGCATAAATATATATAGTAAAATAAAACCATCTGAAGTTATGTGAAGGAGACCTTGTTATGAGATGGATGCAGCATTGGACAATTGGAAGGGATTGTTTAAACTCTAATTTTTCGTTGCCATTTCAGCTTGGTTGTGTTCTTCCCGATTGGTTTGAACGACACCCTATTCACAGGTACTCCGACAACCAAGACAGATTCTGGGATAGAGTCGGGAAGATTCGATCCATGAAATCAAGCGCAAAGAGGGAATGGTATCTAGGTACCATTGTTCACTATATTTGCGATTACTGCACCCAAGCTCACAACGAAGAGTATTATCAATTATACAGACATCGGGTATATGAGGTTAAGGCACAAAAACTATTCCTTAAGAATCACAAGGAACACAAAGATACTTATATAGAATACGCCAAGCCCCACCCTATTCCTCATCCTACCGAAACCATAGCCGATCTTAAGGCGTATTTGGAAACAACTGTCCAACAACTTCACAATGATATCGACCAGCTTAATACTCCAGAGTGGTTTACGGACGAAAGGGTGATGAATCTGGATATAGAGTATGCATATAAACTCAGCACCGGAATGATTTCATCTCTAAAAGTGCATGAGCATAACCAAAAGAAACTTTAATATCTTAGAAAAGGTAAAACGGAGATCACTATATGGGACTATGCAAAAAAATAAAAGATAAAATGGATGATGTGTTCCAACGTAGCAACAAACTGCACTGCTACAAAGCTTTGTTTTGGTTTGAGCTTGTGGAAAAGAAGAATCTCTCTCTTGTATTTAGGAGCATCACAAGACACTATACATCCATATTCTTCAGAGCAATCTATTATGTGCTTCCCTTACTGATTGTATACATCAATTTCGCCATTCCAATGTATTACAAAGTGTTCTGGGTGTCCGGTGAAACTTTTACCTATATAAACGATTGGGGCAGCAGCTTCTGCGCTAACGCCTTCTTTATTCTATCTTATCTGCTATCCCCTTATTATGCGGAAAAAATAAGAAATGTTCAGCCCATCATATTTACAGAGAGTTTCCGTAGCAGAATGGAAATCGCCAGAGAAGAGCGGAATGAAGCAAAGAAGCACGATTTTCCTTTTCTTATAGTCGCCCTTGGGGGACTTTTCGGCGCAGCATTTTTCTTTCTGGTTTGCAAAACCTTGCCTGCAGATTCTTGGATCAACCACCTTCCCAAGGCCTGCCAGATCTACTATATCCTATTCTCAGCAGTAAGTTGGAGCATTTTCATCGCGCTTCTAGTTATGGTGTTTGAGCTGGGTTTTATCTCTTTCTACTGCGCAAACGACATCGACGGCGATATATTCGAATTCAATAATGAGGAATTCGAGAAAAACGAAAGCGTAAAAGAACTGATGAATATAATTATTGCAGACTTTTCCTTTGCGTTGCTATATATCGGCGTGGCTGCGGTGTATATATATTGCTATATAAGAATCGTTGGTAAAATCCCGATTCTTTCACAGATTGCATCAGTTGGCGATGTCTTACTGCTGACCTTTGGTGCAATAATACTTGTACTGCTTATTTTCCTTTTCGTACCCTTTAAGGAATTGCTTGATTATATGAGCAGGAAGCGGCATCTGGCGATCTATAACTACGACATTATGGCTTTCGAAGCCTCCGACGAAGAAGAGAGGAAAGAATGCATCAACAAGAAACTGGATATGATGTCCAGGAAATTTAATATTTCTTACGGGAATCTTGCCACCATCGTATCATCGGTTTTAATCCCCGGAGCAGGCATGTTCCTGGATCTGTTGTTAAAGTAGTTCCTCCCCTCTACTTTGTGGCTTTATCCCCAAAATGATATAATGCATCTATGAAGAACATAATAAAGAAAGCTGACATCGTTTTATTTATCATACTAGTCGCCATAGGGATTGGCCTTTCTGTGGCCTCATTCATGCTTCAATCCGGAGGCTCAAAGGTCGTAATTGCCGTTGACGGCAAAGTTTATGGCACCTACTCTCTTAACAAAGAACAGACCATCGAGATCGAGCAAAACGGTCACTATAATCGAGTTGAAATAAAAGACGGTCACGTTCAGATGATGGAATCCAGCTGCGACAACCAGGTTTGTGTAATGCAGGGTCCAATCAGTACGCACTATATACCTATTGTTTGTCTACCCAATAAAGTTGTGGTAGAGGTTCTTGACGATGAGGAATAGAAGGCTTGCCCTCATCCCCCCCTATATACTATTTTAAGTGCATATAATATTTACAAAAAAAGGAGGAGCGTAAGCTCCTCCTTTAAAACTTTCACTCAGTTTTTACTGTTCTGCAGCAGCATTTGTTCCGGCGATTCTACCGAATACCATTACGTCAGCTACAGCATTACCACCGAGACGGTTACCACCGTGGATTCCACCGGTAACTTCACCGGCAGCATACAATCCGGGGATAATCTCGCCGGCTTCGTTCAATACATGAGCATCCGTATCGATTACGAGA
>CAJOQI010000035.1 GCA_905236895.1 uncultured Peptostreptococcaceae bacterium
ATAGAAATGAAAAACTCTGTTAAATACATTATTCTTGCGGCAGGCATTTTTGCCCTGGTCTACGGAATCATCAAAGGAGACCCCGGCCTGGTCTTCGCCAAGGCCGCCGCAGTCTGTCTGGAGTGTATAGGAATTGGATAAGCTGAAGAAACACAGGCGTTTCAGAAGGCTAATCCAATTCTTAAACGGCATTCTGACCAACGCCAACTTCACCGGGTTTATAACCGGACAAATCTATACAGCTAAGCTAAAGCAGTTCTGCGTTCCAGGCATGAACTGCTATTCCTGTCCGGGAGCTTTGGGGGCCTGCCCCATCGGCTCCATGCAGGCTTTTCTTGGTGCGAGACATCCCAAGTTTGCTTTTTATGTTCTTGGGTATCTATCTATCATTGGAGTTTTGGTTGGAAGGTTTATCTGCGGTTGGCTTTGTTTATTCGGGCTGATTCAGGAATTGCTCTACGCGATTCCCACCAAGAAGATAACCTTGCCCGAGAGACTTGATAGATGGATGCGAAAGCTGAAATATGTCTTTCTCTTGGTCTTCGTTATTCTTCTTCCAATCATTCTTAGAGATGAATTCGGCATGAGTGCACCCTATTTCTGCAAATGGGTCTGCCCCGTTGGAATGTTGGAAGGCGGAATTCCCCTGGTTGCATTAAACGAGCCTCTAAGGGCCGCCGCCCACCTTCTCTATGCTTGGAAGATGGCGGTCCTGATTGTGATTGTTCTTGCATCCATTTTCATCAATAGACCTTTTTGCAAATACGTCTGTCCCTTGGGAGCCTTTTACGGACTCTTCCACGGCATAGGTTTTCTTAAACTGGGCTGCGACGAAAAGGCCTGCGTTAACTGCGGTGCCTGCAGCAAAGTCTGCACCATGCAGGTAGATCCAACAAAGACTCCAAACAGTCCGGAATGCATTCGATGCGGAGAATGCGTGAAGTCTTGTCCAACAAAGGCTTTAGCCTTTAGCTTTATGGGCAAGGAAAAGAAGGACGGTGAAGGCCTTGCTTCAGACCGGGCCGAATAATAATCGCTGTTTGAACCATATTAGGAGAATTGGAAATTATGAGAAAGAAGTTAATCGTTATTATGATAGTCCTCGCTATGGTTTTGGTAGCAGCCTGCGGCGGTACCAACAATGACCAGGCGGAGGAGAAGGAATCCGAGGCCAAGGAGGAAAGTGAGGCCAATACATCCGAAGAATATATTGAAGTAGAGGCTGCCGGAATTAAGATCAAGGCTCCGGAATCTTATGTTAATAACCAGGATAAAACATTTATTTATACACATGGGCAGAAGGCCGTGGAAGGTTTATACTACGGCTTACTTTATCTCTATCCGGACAACTATTCCAATCTTATGTCCATGAGTGACGAGGATTTTTATGCCGCGGAAAAAAATTCCATAAACCTGCTCACCGTTCTTAAGGCCAAAGATATTTCCGAGGAAAAACTAAAAACCTGGTATGCCGCCGTCTCATTGGAGGATGATTTCCAGTTGGAATCTCTGGGAAAAGCCGACGGCTACGATATATATATTATTAGGGATGGCGAAGTCCCTGAGGCTCTTTCCCCGGAACTTAAGACTGTTTTCGAAAGCATCATCAAGGAAATTGATGAAACAAAGGATAATATAGAGCACTTCCAGCCTGTGGAGGAGGAAGAAAAAACAGCGGAAGGCACCATAAGCTTTAAAACCACCACGGTGGACGGAGAAGAAATCTCCTCTGAAGACATTTTCTCCAAGAACGAGATAACGGTGCTCAATCTTTGGGCATCCTGGTGCGGTCCCTGTGTGGGAGAAATGCCGGAACTTGAAGAGCTTCACAAGGAGCTTCAGGAAAAGGGCTGCGGCGTTGTAGGTATTCTGGTTGATGCCAACGAGGGCTCGGGCCTAAAGGACGGACAGGAGATAATTGCGGATACAGGAGTCACCTATATCAATCTCATCCCATGGGAGGGCCTTAATGAAACCATCTCTTTCAAATATCTCCCTACCACCATCTTTGTCGACTCCAATGGCCAGATTGTGGGCGATCCTGTAATCGGTGCCAATGTCCCAGGATACAGATGGGCGATAGAAGATTTAATAGGCTAATACTCTGTTGACTTTAGTCAGCTAATGGCTTAAAATCAAAGTACAAAGGGGTTGGGCGTTATATGACGCTCAACCCTTTATGCTTTATATATTGCAGATATAGGTTTGGATAGATGGCCCGAATGTTTCTACCGTGACGCCGGTGAAAGTCACGA
>CAJOQI010000036.1 GCA_905236895.1 uncultured Peptostreptococcaceae bacterium
GGAATCAAGCTTGTTCAGGTTCCCACAACTCTTCTATCAATGGTGGATTCATCAGTGGGAGGTAAGACAGGAATCAATTTAAGTGCAGGGAAAAATCTGGCCGGAGCTTTTCATCTTCCCGAAATGACTTTTATTGACGAAGGGACCTTAAGTACTTTGCCCAATCAAAATCTTCGGGACGGAATGGCAGAGGTGGTGAAATACGGTGTCCTGGGAGACGAAGAACTATTCCGGATGGTTTCACATATGGTAAAAGAGAGCAAAGAGCATGGGGGCGACGGACTTGAAATACTAAGGGGAAAAACCGAAGAGTCCAATCAAGAACTAAGGAAAATAATCAGTCGCTGCATAGATATGAAAACCTCCATAGTGGAAAGAGACCTGAGGGATCAGGGAGAGAGAAACCTTCTGAACCTTGGTCACACCTTTGGTCATGCCATAGAAAAACTCAGCAATTATCAGATAAGCCACGGTTTTGCAGTGGCGAAGGGCCTAAGCTATATATCACATTTTTCTCAAGAGAAGGGATGGTCCAAGGCGGGAACCGCCGAAAGAATAGACGGTTTGCTTTTGGATTTGGGCTTTGATATTAATACGCCCTATAGCTATGGGGAATTATTGCAGACGATTCTAAAGGATAAAAAGAGAAAGAGAAATTCCATCACCTTGGTCGTTCCCGAAGAGATCGGGAAAGCGGTGCTTAAAGAAATTGCCCTGGTTTAACAATGAAGGAAATCCAAATCATTTCATCAAAATCCGAAATACATCGTTATTTAATAGGCGCTATGCTGGCAGAGATAGGCTGTGGCAAAGTGCCTGAATTAATATATAACAATGAGTCAAAGGATGTTAGGGCTACGGAAGTTTGCGTTGCGGAGATTCTCCATGCAGCAAAGAACAAAGAGGATGATACCGAGATTGTTCTTAACTGCGGAGAAAGTGGAAGCACCCTTCGTTTTCTTCTTCCTATTGTGGGTGCTCTTGGCTTGGACGCGGAGTTTATACTTGAAGGCAAGCTTGGGGAGAGACCATTGGAGCCTCTTGTGAATGAACTAATGGCCCACGGAATGACTATAGAATGGGAAAAAGAAGAAACTCAAAGAAGCCCTTATACCAAGGTATGCGCCAGGGGCAGCCTTGAATCGGGGAATTACAAACTGGCCGGTAATGTCTCTTCTCAGTTTATCAGCGGTCTTTTGATGGCGCTCCCAATTCTACAGGGAGATAGCACCCTTCGGGTGGAAGGTAAAACAGAGTCCGCCCCTTATATAGAAATGACTCTGGCCATGGCCGGTGACTTTGGTTTGGAGATTGCTGAGGATAAAGCCTCTGAGGGGTCATGCCTGTATCACATAAGGGGAAATCAGGTGTATTCCAAAGGGGAAAAATGGATAGCCGGCGGAGATTGGTCCAATGGAGCCTTTTTCCTGGCTGCAGGGTTGATTGGAGATGAACCCATCAAGGTTATGGGATTGGACATCTCATCTACCCAAGGGGATAAAGGGATTATTGACTATCTTAAGGCCTTTGGTGGGAAGCTTGATGTCGCAGACGATGGAATAATCGCATATCCGTCCGAATTAAGAGGAATAGAAATCGACGGTTCCCAAAACCCCGACCTGGTACCTGTGCTGGCACTTATAGGAATCGCATCAAAAGGCATAACAAGAATTACAAATGCCAAACGTCTGAGATATAAAGAAAGCGATAGGCTCAATGCTATTGCGCAGGTGCTTAAAACTATAGGGGGAGATATAGAGGAACTGACAGACGGACTAATAATAAGAGGTCTGGCCTGCTCCGGTGAAAACACTGTTGGCGGAAGGCTAAAGGGGGGAGAGGTAAGCTCCCAAAGGGATCACAGAATTGCTATGATGGCTACTGTAGCCTCCCTGATTTCAGAAGAACCGGTTATAATTAAAGACAGAGAATCAGTAAATAAATCCTATCCAGGATTTTATGATATATTCATATAAACTCAAATAATGAACCGCCTCAGATCTGCGGTTAAGAGAAAGAGGAAAAAATGGCATCTTATTACGGTAAGAAATTAGTGATCAATCTTTTCGGTGAGTCCCATGGACCAGCTGTTGGTATTACAATGGATGGTCTTCCTACGGGCTTTGAAATCGACGAAGTTGAGCTCCGAAACTTTATGGATAGAAGGGCGTCTGGAAATAGTGATTTAACCACTCAGAGAAAAGAGGCGGATCTTCCTGAGTTCATTTCAGGGATCTTTCAGGGAAAGACCTGTGGAACGCCACTTACAATCTTAATTAGGAATGGTGACGCCAAGTCGGAAGACTACGGGGAATTACATGACGTTCCAAGACCGGGGCACGCTGACTATACCAATCACATCAGACTCAGCGGTGATGAGGACTACAGAAGCGGCGGCCATTCTTCTGCTCGCCTTACAGCGGCTCTAACAGCAGGTGGGGGAATAGCCAAGCAAATGCTGGAGGACTGGGGAATCACAGTGGATGCCAAACTTATAGAGGTGGATGGAAATTCCGAAAACTTTGATGAGATAATCGCAGCAGCCAAAGAAGAGGGGGACTCTGTTGGAGGCATAATAGAATGCACCATAAAAGGAGTTCCCGCAGGATTTGGCGATCCGATATTTGATGGGATAGAAAACCGCTTTTCTCAAATGATTTTTGCAATTCCGGCGGTAAAGGGCATTGAATTCGGAGATGGATTTCAGCTGGCAAGGATGAAGGGAAGCGAGAGCAATGATGCCTTTGACTTTGATGAAGAAGGAAAGGTGATTACCCTAACCAATCATCAAGGAGGAATTCTTGGCGGAATAGCAAACGGAATGGATATAGTCTTTAGAGTGGCATTCAAACCCACCCCTTCCATCTCAAAGACCCAGCAAAGCATAAGCTATAGCAAGGGTGAGGTTGTGGAACTTCAGGTTAAGGGTCGCCACGATCCATGCGTTGCTTTAAGAGGGGTTCCTGTAGTGGAGGCTGCGGCGGCAATTACTATGCTTGATTTTTTACTTTAGAGGAGGGAAGAAAAAATGAGCTTGGAAAAAGAAAGAAAAACCATAGATAGAATCGATCAAAAGCTCCTTGGGCTTTTGGAAGAGAGAATGAGGGCGGCTGGAAGAATCGCCGAAATCAAAAAGGCTAAAGGCCTTAAGATAACCGACACCGCAAGAGAGAAGGAAATCCTTGAAATGATTGACCGTGCTTCCGCCAAGGATTTGGCAGAGGGGAATAAAGCCATCTGGAAATCCATCATAAAAGCCAGCAAAGCCTATCAAAAGAAAATGACGGAATAGGAGTCCCAAGATGAATATATTAGTTATAAACGGGCCCAATATGAATATGCTTGGAATTCGCGAAGCTGAGATATATGGAAGAGAGACCTATGATGATTTGGTCTATTTTGTGTCGGAAGCAGCGGAAGAATTGAGAGATGGAAAAGGAGAGTCCATCGATCTCACATTCTTTCAATCCAACCATGAAGGGGCAATTATCGATGAAATTCAGGATGCCCTGGGTGAATTTGACGGAATCGTGATTAATCCCGCAGCCTATACCCATACAAGCATAGCCATTGCCGATGCCATCAAAGCTGTTGGAATCCCAACAGTTGAGGTTCACCTAACAAATCCAAAAGAGAGGGAAGACTATCGAAAGGTATCCTTTGTAGAGGAAGCCTGCCTTGCCACCGTAAAAGGGATGGGATTTCAGGGATATGTTGAGGCCTTAAAGATTCTTTGCCGGGAATAAGACCAAATATTAAGATTGTTATATTTTTGGTTTTTATACCCTTTTTGTAACCGAAAAGTATTGTAATGTAGTCAGGCATTTATGATCTGGCTATTTTTATGTTCGTTTTTACCTATGTTGAGAGGTATTTTATATGAGAAGATTAGGAAGAGGAAAAAATATTAGTATTCTTTTTGGCCATCGCCTTGGTATTATCAAATGGACTTTTCATGGGCAAATCGGTTTATGCGGAAGAAAAACTTAGTTCCCCATATCCTGTGCAATGGGAAGGCACCAATATGAAAACCGTCTCTTGGGCATCGGTTGAGGGAGCTGATCATTACATATATGAAGTAGAACATATGGGGTCAAATAAAACGATGGAAGGTCCTCATGTTCACAGTCACCGCAGATCACGACTGGGATGAAGGCGAAACCACCAAGGAACCTGATTGTGACGATGAAGGTGAGATGGCCTATGAAAGAAGAACAAATAAGAAGAAGATCTAAATTGAATTAAGGCAAGGGTCAATCTCTTGCCTTTTTTTTAGGGTGTAAATATGGTAAAATATTTTGGTGTGGGCAGTCGTTTTTAAGGCCTGCCCAAACCATAGTGACAAGCAAATTGGGAGAATAGAATTGGCTATTTTTGCAATAGGGGATCTACATCTTTCGCTTGATCCTCGCATTGAAAAACCAATGGATGTCTTCGGGCCAAGCTGGGCCAATCACAGCGAAAGGCTGGAGGAAAACTGGCGTGAATTGGTTAAAGAAGATGATCTGGTCATAATATGCGGCGACATCTCCTGGGGCCTTAGGCTGGATGAAGCCATGGAGGACCTTATTTTTGTTGCAAATCTCCCGGGAACCAAGGTGCTTACCAAGGGAAATCACGATCTTTGGTGGAGCACCATCAGCAAGCTTAATGCCATCGACCCACGACTGATTTTCCTGCAAAACACTGCCTTTCGCTGGAAGGATGTGGCTATATGCGGAACCAGGGGATGGATCTGTCCGGGAACCGAGGGCTTTGATAGTCACGACCAAAAGATTTACGATAGAGAATTGATCCGCCTGAGAATGTCTCTGGAGGATGCAAAGAAAACCGGAGCAAAGGATATAATCTGCTCTCTCCATTATCCCCCCAGCAACGACAAACATCAGGAGTCCGGCTTTACGGAGATACTTTCCAAGGAAGGGGTAAAAACCTGCGTTTACGGTCATCTTCATGGTAGAGATGCCTTCAATAATGGGTATAAAGGAGTGTGGAACGGAGTTGAATACAAACTGGTGTCCCTAGACTATGTTAAGGCGGCACCGATAAAAATATGGGAGGAATAAAATGAGCAAAAGAAGAGCAATACTTATGGTTTTGGACAGCATGGGCGTAGGCGAACTCCCCGATGCAGATAGATTTGGAGATCAGGGGGCAGATACCTTTGGTCATATTTCCGAGACAATGGGAGAAAGATTTCAGATACCCAATCTGAAGAAATTGGGTATCGGAAATATGTGGGCCATGGGGGTAAAGATGTTTGTGGATACAAACCCCATGGGCTCCTTTGGAAAACTGGCCGAGCAGTCTGTTGGTAAGGATACTATCACAGGCCATTGGGAAATAGCGGGGCTTGAAACCGAGACTCCGTTTAAGACCTATCCGGATGGTTTCCCGGAGGAATTCATCAAAGCCTTCGAGGAAAAAATCGGTACAGAGGTGCTGGGTAATTACCCCGAGTCCGGAACCGTGATTATCGATAAATTTGGAGAAGAACACGAAAGGACCGGAAAGCCCATTGTCTATACATCTTCCGACAGCGTATTCCAGATTGCGGCCAATATTCACGTAATACCTTTAGAGAGGCTTTATGAAATCTGTCAGATCGCAAGGGATATGCTTCAGGGAGAATGGGCCTGCGGAAGAGTTATCGCAAGACCCTATGCTATAAACGATAAGGGAGAGAGAATCAGAACTCCCGATAGACATGACTATGCGGTTTCGCCACCTGAAGAGACCCTTCTCAACAAGGTTCAGAAGACAGGAAAGTCCGTCTATGCGGTTGGAAAGATTTACGACATTTTTAATGGATATGGAATTACAGACCATGTAAAGACTGTCAGCAATATGGACGGAGTGGATAAAACCCTTGAGGCCATGGAAAAGGTGGAAGAGGGACTTATCTTCACCAATCTGGTTGACTTTGACAGTCTTTATGGACATAGAAGGGATCCGGAAGGCTACGGCAATGCCATTATGGAATTTGATAAGAGGCTTCCGGAAATCTTCCTGGCCATGACTGACGAAGATATACTTATTCTCTGTGCAGATCATGGAAACGATCCCACGGCGCCGGGATTCGATCATACCAGGGAATATATACCTGTCATCGTTGCGGGAACAAATATTAAAAAGAGGGTAAACATCGGTGTTAGAGCAAGTTTTGCCGATATCGGAGCAACCATTGCTGAGTATTTGGGAACTGAGGAGCTCCCAATAGGAGAAAGTTTTCTTTCGGAGATATTGAAATAATGAAATATAGTGTAAGTGATATCATCATAAAAAAGAGGAACGGCGGCAAACTCTCCGCTGATGAAATAGGCTTCTTTGTTGAAGAGTATACCAAGGGAGAGATTCCCGACTATCAGGCTGCGGCCCTGCTTATGGCTATATATTTTCAGCATATGGACGAAGAGGAAACCTTTGCTCTTACGGAAGCCATGAAGAATTCCGGGGATATCGTGGACCTTTCCAATATCAAAGGAATCAAGGTTGACAAGCATTCCACCGGCGGAGTGGGAGATAAGATTACCCTTATAGTTGCTCCTATCGTTGCTGCCTGCGGAGTGCCAGTGGCCAAAATGAGCGGAAGAGGCTTGGGCTTCACGGGTGGCACTATCGACAAGCTGGAATCAATTGAGGGATTTAATACCGTTCTGGCACCGGAAGATTTCCATAATCAGGTTAACGAAATTGGAATCGCCCTTATCGGTCAGAGTGGACATATTGCTCCTGCGGATAAGAAGCTTTATGCACTTAGGGATGTGACGGGAACGGTTCCGAATCTAAGCCTCATATCAAGCAGCATTATGAGTAAGAAACTGGCAGCAGGTTCCGATGCCATTCTTCTTGATATTAAATGCGGCAAGGGTGCATTTATGGAGACCTTTGATGATGCCAAGGCTCTTGCGGAAACCATGTGCAAAATCGGAGAAAGCGCCGGTAAACGCACCGTGGCGGTAATTACCGATATGAGCCAACCCCTGGGATATGCGGTTGGAAACAGCATAGAGGTTGAGGAAGCCGTTGATGTATTAAAAGGACAGAAGTGGCCGGAAGATGTGGTGGAGCTTTCTCTCTATTTGGCAGGCATAATGATTTACCTTGGTGGTAAGGCAAATAGCGCCGAGGAGGGAAGAAAAATGGCAGAAGAGGTGGTGAAAAATGGTGCCGCCTTCGAGAAGTTTAAGGAAATGGTTAAGCGCCAGGGAGGAAACCCAACCGTGATTGAAGGAATTCAAACTGAGGATGGTTGGACCTATCCCAATATGCCTGCATCGGAGTTTAAGAATGAAATAAGGGCCGAAAAGTCAGGATATATCTGTGAGATAAATGCCGGTGAAATCGGAAACGCATCTCAGCACACCGGAGCAGGTAGAGCTACCAAGGAAGATACAATCGATCACAGCGCCGGAATTTCCGTTGTGGTGAATGTGGGAGATTATGTGGAAAAGGGAAGCCTTTTAGCCACCTGCTATTCCAATAGTGAGTGGAAGCTGGAGAAAGCGTCGGAAGAAGCAGCAAAGGCATTCTCAATAGGAGACGAAGCACCTGAGGTGCCCAAACTAATCAAAGCCACTATTGGACTCTAAAGTATGAAGTACTATTTCTTTGTTAACCCAGTAGCAGGAAAAGGTAAGAACCCCCACCCCTTGGTTGAGAAAATCAAGGGGGCTTTTGCTGACTTGGGCATGGAAGCGGACTATCGCATCTATCGAACTGAAGCTGTGGGTGACGGAACAAAGAAGGCAAGGGCTTTGGCGGAGAATCTAAAGGGAGAGCCTGCCAGGTTTTATGCTTGCGGAGGAGATGGTACGGTTAACGAAATAGTAAACGGAATCTACGGATTTGAGGAAGCGTCTTTTGGAATAGTTCCAATCGGGTCGGGGAACGATACGGTGAGGAATTTTCCCGAGACAGGAGATTTCTTGGATATGAAGAGTCAAATTCTGGCGGAAGAAAAGCCAATGGATTTGATGGAATATAGTGGGATAATTGATGGAGTGCAGCAGACCAGGTATTGCGTCAATATGTTTAATATAGGTTTCGACTGCGATGTGGTTAGGATGGCTGCGGAGCTAAGGGAGAAACCCTTGATATCAGGATCACTTTCATACCTCATGGCCATCTTTGGAACCTTCGTCAAGAAAGAGGGAATAAGCTTGGATATAGTTGAAGATGGCAAAGTGCTTAAACAAGGGAAGCTCCTTCTCTGCGCCATATCCAACGGATCCTTCTGCGGTGGAGGAATCAAGTCTGCGCCACAGTCAATCGTGGATGACGGAATCTTCGATATCAATATGGTTAAGGACGTAAGCAGAAGGGAATTCCTGAAATTCCTTCCCTACTATCAGAAGGGAACCCATCTTAACCATCCCAAGGTGGATGAGGTTTTGGAGATAAGAACATCCAAGTCTCTTTCGGTGAAGCCCTTTGGAGTCGATACCATGAATATCTGCGTGGACGGGGAAATCGAGGAAACCTGTGGGATAGACATAAGGATGATAGAGAAGG
Source organism: uncultured Peptostreptococcaceae bacterium (assembly GCA_905236895.1). GTDB lineage: Bacteria > Bacillota > Clostridia > Peptostreptococcales > Anaerovoracaceae > Eubacterium_B. Next base: position 8,515 of record CAJOQI010000036.1, read on the forward strand.
GAATAAAAATCCTCTTACCCGCCAAAAATTCCCTTACTGGAAAAAATTGACATAAGAGAATGAATATGATATTTTCTATGTACTGGTAGAAGTGTAAATAGACAGTCAACGGACTCATGACAGCCCGCGGGCTGTCTTTTTTTATGCGAAAAAGACAAAGAAGAAAAGGAGAAAAGAGATGGGGAAACTAAAGAAAGCCATGTCAATTATACTTGTGATGCTTGTTGTTTTTTCAGGCATTACAAGTGGCAGTTTTGCAGGAGGTGAAGAAATCTCCGGGGAGGATATAGAAATAAACGGTCCACCTGATTTGGAGGATCTTGACTTTACTTCCAAAAGATTAATTGTTAAGTCCTTCGGGGAGATGATGGAAGGCTTCCCGGTTATTGCGGAACTTGATGGCATATATCTTCTGCAGTATGAGACGGAGGAAGAGACAAAAGAAGCATATATCTATTTCTTGGAAGATGGAGAATCGGTGGAAATAGATAAGGCGGTATCTATCGCTGTTGGAGGTGAAGAAGGGGAGCCGACGGAGTTAATGACAGAGGAAGAAAACCCCTTCGCAGAAGCAGAAGAGATAGTGGTTGAAGAGATTAATTACGATATAGCCATAATCGACACCGGGGCAAGGGATGCGGAGGGTATGGTATCTGTGCTTGGAGATGATGGCTTTGACAATAATGGGCACGGACAGAAGATGATCGATATAGTTCGGGGTTTCGCACCCGGTGCCAAGGTGCTTTCAATCAAGGCTATTTCCGATAATGGAGTGGGAGATATTTCTTCCGTATATGCTGCAATCAAGCTGGCTATAGAACAAAGGGTTAAGATTATCAATCTTTCCATCAGTACCCTCAAAAGGGAAGACAGCTTCATTATTGAAGAAGCGATAAAAGAAGCGGTTTCCCAGGGAATAGTCGTGGTAGGGGCCGCGGGAAACCGAGGGATGGATGCAGGCTTAACCATACCGGGAGGTATAGGGGAGGCCGTGATTGCAGGCTCCTGTGACGAAGAGGGCAATGTGCTTGGCTTTTCAAACTATGGTGACTATGTGGACTACTATATTCTATCCGATTCCACTTCCGTTGCAGGCGCCAAATTAGCAGGGCTAATACTTGCAAAGGGCTTGGACAATCTGGCGGCAGAAGGAAAAATACTAAAAGAAGAAAATGAATTCGAGGCAGTTGCTAATTTGGAGCCCGGCATGGTTTCGATTCTATTTGATGACGGCCATACGGAAGAAATGTCCTTTAAGGATTATGGTGAGTGGAGCGGTCTCCAGGATTTGATTGAAACCATTCCTTTTGCTACGGAGGTAGATGGCTTCACTATCGAAGATGGAACCTTCACCATGCATATTGCGGATGGAGTTCCTGGAGCAAGCTTTGAAGAGTTTTCCGGAGCGCCAATCTATGGAAAGGTGGGGGATGCCTTCTATAACTACAATCCCCATGTGGGAACGGGTGTGGACTATTGGCCTGCGGGGCAGAGATTTGCGGACTGGCCAGTTTACTATACGGTTA
>CAJOQI010000037.1 GCA_905236895.1 uncultured Peptostreptococcaceae bacterium
ATCGTTAGGGTACTTGAGCCCTGTGGAGTACAGGCACTCTCTTGGATTAGTCGCATAGGCTGTCCAAGAAAATGTCCGCACCCCCCTACCGAAAAGATCTTTTTATTGCTCTTCTTTTTTTGCTTAGCCTTCCTGTTCGGCTCCCTCATCTATGGGAGTTTCTTCTACAGGTGGTTCTTCTACATAGTCGCTGCTTGGCTCAGGTTCCACGTAATCAACCACCTCTGGTTCGGTGCTTTCTCCTCCATCATCCCAAGATTCTCCCTCGCCTGAGGATTCTTCCTCATAAACGGGTTCGCTTTCACCCTCACCACTTTCTCCGGAGTTCTCTCCATCTGAAGGCTCCACATATTCACTGCCTTCTTCTGCAGGGGTTTCTCCCTCGGAAGAGGGTTCTTCTTCAGTTCCCTGGCCTTCACCTTCTTCGGAAGGTTCTTCAGTTCCTTCCTCCGAAGGAATATCCTGAGGCGTTTCTTCCTGAGGTTGCTCCTCTCCCGTTTCTACGGCTTCTTCTATGGTTTCTTCCTCAGGAGCGTATACGGGAATTTCAATGGGCTCACCTACATCAGCCTGAAGAATGTCCGGCTGATTGTATGGATTGCTATAGTATTCCTCTACATTTACGACCTGCTGGCTGTTGGCAGATCCAATATCTCCAAGGATTCTATTGCTCATCTCCAATACCAAATCGCTTGGAACATAGTCCTTTTGATTGAAGACCTTCTCATGAAGGGTAACAACGTCATCATAGAGATTGGCAGGAAATACATAGGAAACCTCATTGAGGTAGCCTGTGGTCAAAGTGTATGGGAATCCGCTGCTTTCATCTATGTGATATTTGCCTATATTAAAGGCCAAAGCCAAAACGTCATTGGTACTTAGGTTTGTCTTTATCTGAGGAACGGCTATATTTATCAGCTTGTCTTTATCTTTGATGCCGATTTCCCTCACCTTCTCCAAGAGAACGTGAACTACGGTACGCATTCTGTCCGTGCGCTTAAAATCATCTCCTACTCCTTTACGGATTCTTCCATAGGATACAGCCTGGCATCCCGAAAGGGTCTGCTTGCCCGCTTTGCTGATTGGTGCGGGAGTCTCACTTCCGATAATCTTGGCCGTTTCCTTGGCATATTTGTTCAGCTCGTCGATTTCATATTCTTCTATGTCAAGCTCTATGCCTTCCAATGAATCCACCACGTCTGCCACGGCTTTGAAATTGAATACCACATACTGGGTAATATTCAAATCAAGAGCCTGATTGATTGTTTTTATGGTTTCCTTGATTCCTCCATAGGAGAAGGAATGGGTGATTTTGTCGTAGAAAGTGCTGCTTCCGGACTTTAGATAGGTATCTCTGTAGATAGATGTGAGATGAACCTTGCCCGTCTCTTCCTCAATGCTGGCGATAATTATTGCGTCAGCTCTCGTATTGTCAAAATTGTTAATATCTCTGGCATCAACACCGATCAAAAGGATGTTGGCATATCCATCCACGTCAACACAAGAAAGTTCTCTTTCGTCAAACTCCATAAGCGGAGGAATGGCGTTCATGGTGGTCATTTTATCTTCGACATAAAAATAGGTCACCCCTGCAAAAACGCCTGCGCCCAGGAGACCCAATGAAAGAAGCACTATTAATATTTTTACCGGGAGGCTTTTGCGAGTGAACCAATTACCCTTGGCTTTTCTCTCAGCTTTCTTAGCCTCTTTCTGGAAATATTTACGTTCTTTCCGCGTCATCAACTATCCTCTAATTCGAGTGCTATTATAACCAAATAATTTTATCATAAAAAAAGCCTTTTGTAAACGAAAGACCATATGATAAAATATATAAAATCGTTGAAAAAATAACAAAGAAGGAGAGATTGATTTGGACAGATTTATATTGGCATCCGGTTCCCAAAGGAGAATCAATCTCCTTAAATCAGCGGGTTTCGACCCTATTATAATCCCGTCAAAAGCAGACGAAAACCTGCCCGGAAAAATTGGCCCAAGAGAAGCGGTCATGTTTCTGGCTCTTAAAAAAGCCCTCTCCGTTGAGGAAGAAGCCATGGATAGCTATAAAGGCCTCACTTTGGTTTCAGCGGATACGATAGTTGCCTTAGGCGACGAGATTATGGGCAAACCTCGGGATAAAGAACATGCTCTTGAAATACTCATGTCCCTTTCGGGAAAGATTCATAAAGTCTATACGGGAGTTGTCATACTGAAAATCGGTGAAATAACCCGTACATCCTTCGTGGAAGAAACCGTGGTTCAGTTCAGAAGCTATTCTCCTCAGGACCTTGAGGACTATCTTAATACCGATGAACCCTACGACAAAGCCGGCGCCTATGCCATCCAAGGGTATTTCGGTAGATTCGTGGAGAAATACGAGGGAGAATACAATAATGTAATTGGTCTTCCAACAAAGCGCTTAATTCCCCTCCTCTGCACACCTCCCTACGGGAAATAGCCTAAGCCGGAGACAGTTCATTTGTTGAACTATTATAACAACTAAAAAGAGGGTGTATAGCTTGTGTGAGCGCCTCCAAAGTGCCGGCCGACTAACTTGCTTGCAATAAAAAACGTGGGAGGGATTGTTCGAATGATTCCGCAGAGCCCTTAGGCTCGAGGACTAAATGAGAACAACCCTCCCACTTTTTTATTTGTTAATCAATGATTATTTAGCCAGCTCTTCAGCCTTATCCCATGCTGCCATGATTTCGGGGATAACCTTATAAAGGTCACCTACAATACCGTAATCGGCAACTTCGAAGATAGGAGCATCGGGATCTTTGTTGATTGCTACGATGCAATCGGATTCCTGCATTCCTGCCAGGTGCTGAATAGCGCCGGAGATTCCGCAAGCGAAGTAGATCTTCGGCTTAACGGTGGTACC
>CAJOQI010000038.1 GCA_905236895.1 uncultured Peptostreptococcaceae bacterium
CCTCGGTTTCGGATGCTGTGGCCCTTAGCATTTACTTCCTAATGGCCAGAGTTTTCCTTGGACTTTAGGTGGCGGGAATGAGCAATAGAATCGTCACCGCCGGAGAGATAGGCGGACTTCTGGAAAAGAGAAAGAAGAATACGGACAAAAGGGATTACGGAAGTGTGGCCATCTTCGCAGGAAGTGAAGGGATGGCCGGCGCAGGAATTCTTGCAGCAAAGGCTGCTTTAAGATCCGGAGCGGGACTGGTTCACATAGCAACACCGGAGGAGAACTTCCCCCTAATGCAGATGGCTATCCCTGAAGCCATATGCATTGATAGGGGTAGAGCTTTAGGCAAGATAGATAGCTTTGATGCGGTTGCCTTTGGGCCGGGCGTCGGAACAGAGGAGACATCAAATACCATTCTGGAGATATTGTTAGAGGAGATAGAAACAAAGCCTCTTGTAATAGATGCTGACGGACTTAATCTTTTGGCAGAGGATAAGGAATTGGCTGCTAGCCTTGGCAATAAGAAAGGGGCAAGGCCCATCCTAACACCTCACAGAAGAGAAGCGGAAAGACTTCTTAAATCCCTTGGTGGGACAGACAAGGCTGCAGAAACCTTGGAAGAGGAAAGGGAAGCAGTGGTTAATGCCTTGGCGGGAGGATTCAATTCGGTGGCTCTATTAAAGGGCAGCGGAACTTTGATTAAGGCTGGGGACTCGGAAGAGATCCTCATAAATCCCACGGGAAATCCCGGAATGGCAACGGCCGGTGCGGGAGATGTGCTTACGGGAGTCATTACAGCCCTTCTGGGGCAGGGATTGGAGCCTGTTGACGCAGCCAAGGCGGGAGCCTTTGTTCACGGACTTGCAGGAGATTTGGCAGCGGAAGAGTATGGCGAGAGAAGCCTGATGGCGGGGGATATTATAAAATTTCTGCCCAAGGCTTTTATGAAGATAGAGGAAGGAAGCAAAGTCTTTTTCTAAAGCAGAGGAGAGAACATGGATAAACAGTTTTTGGAAGAGAAGGCCCGTCAGATAAGAATTGACGTTTTGAAGGCCGTCAACAAAGCAGGCTCGGGTCATCCGGGAGGAAGCCTGTCTGCGGCGGACATTGTGACTTATCTTTATTTCCGGGAGATGAATATTGATCCCAAGGATCCCCGGAAGGAGGATAGAGATAAATTCATTTTATCAAAGGGCCATGCGGCCCCTGTTCAGTATGCTGCTCTTGCTGAGAGAGGTTATTACGACATGGAAGAAATGATGACCCTCAGAAAGCTGGGAAGCGGTTTCCAGGGACATCCCAATATGCATAAGGTTCCGGGAATCGAAATGTCGACAGGCTCTCTGGGACAGGGATTTTCCGTAAGCGTCGGCATGGCACTGGCCAATAAGATGGATAGCAATCCGGGACGTCTCTATGTGCTCTTGGGAGACGGAGAACTTCAGGAAGGAATAGTTTGGGAGGCAGCCATGGCCGCATCTCACTATGGACTTAGCAATTTAACTGCCATAGTTGACTGGAACGGTCTTCAGATAGACGGAAATAACGACGACGTAATGACCGTTAGACCTATTGGCGACAAGTTCAAATCCTTCGGATGGAATGTGATTGAAATAGACGGCCACGATTTTGAGGATTTGGATCGCGCCTTTGGGGAAGCAAAGAAATGCAATGACAAACCTACCGCAATCGTTGCGAAGACTCATAAGGGTAAAGGTGTTTCCTTCATGGAGGATCAAGCCGGATGGCACGGAAAGGCTCCAAACGAGGAACAGCTTGCGGAAGCGATCAAGGAATTGGGAGGTGAAGAGTAATGGCAGACAGCAAAGCTACGAGAGAGGCTTACGGAAAAGCCCTGGCTGAACTGGGAGGGGAATATCCCAATCTTATAGTAATGGATGCGGATCTGTCAGGATCCACCAAGACCGGAGATTTTGCCAAACTATATCCCGAGAGATTCGTCAATGTGGGAATTGCGGAGCAGAACCTTTACGGCATAGCGGCAGGACTTGCTCTTTCGGGAAAGACGGTCTGCGCTTCAACCTTCGCCATGTTTGCCGCAGGAAGAGCCTTTGAAATAATAAGGAATTCCATAGGCTATACGGGAGCAAATGTAAAGGTTTGCGCCACCCATGCGGGAATAACCGTAGGAGAAGACGGGGCAAGCCACCAGACCTTCGAAGACCTGGCTTTGATGAGAACCATTCCGGGAATGACTGTGGTATCGCCTTGCGACGGTCCCAGCACGGAGAAACTCTTAAGACAGGTGGTGGAAATGGATGGCCCGGCCTATGTGAGACTGGGAAGAGCTGCGGTTCCCGTATTCTATGACGATAGCCATGAATTGGTTCTGGGGAAGGGATCCCTTCTCAGGGAAGGAAAGGATATAACCATTCTGGCCAATGGAATCATGATTGCGGAGGCTATGGAGGCGGCTCTTAGCCTTCAGGAGGTAAGCATAGATGCAAGGGTAATCGATATTCACACCATTAAGCCTTTGGACGAAGAAATCATCCTTAAGGCGGCTGAAGAAACAGGTCGTATCGTTACCGCCGAAGAGCATTCCGTAATCGGAGGCCTTGGATCTGCGGTGGCTGAGCTTCTTTCAAGAAAGCATCCTGTTCCAATTGCAATGGTTGGACAGGCCGACACCTTTGGAGAGTCGGGAAAGCCCAGAGATCTTCAGGAGAAATACGGCATGACCGCAGAAGCCATAGTAAGTGCAGCAAAGAGCATCTATTAGAGACTTGCGGATGGGCGATTGACCAAAGAACGGAGAATGATTTAAGAGAGCCGGGATTTACCGGCTCTTTTTTGGAGCGAGGGTTAGCATTTTTGGCGAAATTGTAAATAAAAAGTGCTTTTACGAGTATAAATATGCATAAAGAGGGCTGCAATTCTTAAAATTTCTTAAGAATTTGAAAATGGCTAAATGTATTGAGATATCAACAAAAACCTCAAAAATCGATTGTGAAATCTCTGTGAAATCTTTGTAAATCCGTTGACACCGCTATGCATATCCCATATTATTGGGGCGTAGAAAGGAATATATAGATATGAGACTTTCAAGAAAGGGTAAATTAAGACTGTTTGCAGTGGCCGCGTTTGCGGTGATATTTGCTTTGCTTATTTCCATGGGATCGATCCTATCTCCCAAGACCAAGGAAATTGCGGGAACTGCAGTTGTCTATGCAGATACGGTGGATTATTACCAGCTCAAGGTAGGTGAGCAGGACGTTGCTCTCTTTAAGACAGAGGGTGAGGCCATGGATGCCATCCGCCAGGTTGAGAGCAAATATGTTGATCCCGGCGCAAAGAATCCGGTAGTTACATTATCGCCGGAGCTTAAGGTTGAAAAGATCACCGTGCCCAAGGAAGAACAGCAGCCTGAGGTTGACTCCAATATTCAGGAAATCGTAAATACCATTACCGCAGGTGATGTTCAGGTTAAGACCTATACCGTAAAAGAGGGAGATACCATCTGGGGAATCGCCGAGACCAATAAGGTATCCGTAGAGGATATTCAGAAGGCCAATCCGGACCTTGACCTTGACTTTATCGTAGAGGGTGAAGAATTGGTTATTTCCGCCAAAACCAGCAATAAGGGTCTTGTGGACGTTAAGGTGGAATACGAGGAAACAAAGGAAGTTAAAGTAGAATATAAGACCGTTTACGAAGAAGATCCTGAGATGCATCAGGATGTGGAAGAGGTTAAGACCGAAGGTAAGGAAGGAACTGCCAAGGTAACTGAGAGAATCGTTTATGTAAACGGTGTGGAAGATAAGAGAGTTGAGGTTTTCAAGAAAGAAGTGGTTGCCCCGGTAGACGAGGTAATCGTAATAGGAACAAAGGAATACGAAGAAGAGGAGGCGGAGGAATCCGAGGAATCCCAAGAAGACTGGGAATACTACGAGGAGGACGAGGAAGAAGACTATTCAGAGGATTCCCG
>CAJOQI010000039.1 GCA_905236895.1 uncultured Peptostreptococcaceae bacterium
CAGGCACACGAAAAGCTTCTTAAGGTTTTGGCTGATATCTATCCGGGCAAGGCGTTGCTATCCTTCAGCACAGGAGCAATTCAGAATAAGATAATCGGAAAGATGGCCGCCCTTAATGGAGTGTCCACAGTAGAAGGGGAAAGCCCCAAGGGACCTCTTATGGCGGTGCCCTTCGGAAAGGCTCTGGGAGATGTCTTGGTGCCCAATACGGTAACCAAGACCTTGGTAATTGAAAAATACTTCAATAGAATCATCAAAGGCTTCTCCATAGCCGAGGCACCCAACAATTCACCTTTGGATACCCAGGTTAAGATGATTAAATCCTTTGATAGGCCGGTGGTTTTAATTGACGATCTCCTGCATACCAGCCACAGAATGAATAAACTGGCACCTATATTAAGGGATAATAATGTGGAAGTGGAAGAGGTATTGGTAGGAGTGCTGACCGGTAGCGGAATGGATAAGATTGCGGACGCCGGCCTTAAGGGGGAATCAGCCTACTTCCTCCCAACTATGGAAATTTGGCTTAATGAAAGAGATTGCTATCCTTATATCGGAGGAGACAGCTTTGAGGCTCAGCCGGGGGATAGGGCAGCGGAACGTCAGGGAAGTGCAGCCAATCTAATCCTGCCTTATATCAAGCCCAGCTTTATCGGAGACGGAAGCATGGCAAAAACCATTCAGTTCTCCGAGGCAGCCCTTTCCAATTCCCTTCTCATTATGAAGGCTCTGGAGGATGCATATCAAAGAACCTTCGAAAGAAAGCTTACCCTTAAGAGGATGGGGGAGGTTGTTACGGTACCCAGAATTCCCGCTGTGGATAATGGAATAAGATTCGATGAGAATATGGAGCCCAGCAATTTCATAAGAAACGATATGGAAAGACTTATAAGACTTAAATGGGGAACAAAATATGAAGAAGTTAACTGATCTTACAATTAAAAGAGGATGGGGAGAACCCATTGAACTTCCAATACCCTCCGCCCTAGGTGTTTTGGCTGGAGGGGGAAAGGTTAGAGTTCATATTTTCGGCCTTGGAGATGTGGGCAGAAATCTTTTGGTTGGACTTAGGCTTATGGGAGGAACCACCATATCCAAGATTGGTATCTATGATATCAATCAGGCCCAGGTCGATAGAATGGTTATGGAGACGGGGCAGATTTATTGCAACGAGGATTTGCCATCCGTTGAAGGTGTTTCTGCTGAGAATCTATTTGATTGCGATATATTTATCTTTGCTGCCAGCGCGGGAATCCCTCAGGTTAAAGAGGGTGTGGATGTGCGCATGGCTCAGCTTGAAGCAAATAGCGGAATCATATCCGGCCTGGCGGAGAAATATAGTGATGCGCTGGAAGATTATAAGGGCATGGTTTTTGTTCTTTCCGATCCGGTGGATCCTCTCTGCATGGAGTTCCTTAATTTAACAAGCCTTAATCCTTGGCAAATCAGAGGCTTTGGCCTTGGAGTAATGTATGCCAGGGGAAGATTCTATGCGGAAAGGGATGAAAAACTGTCCTCCTTCCTGGAGGAGGGAAGAGCCTTCGGACCCCACGGAAAGGATTTGGTCTTGGCCAATAGCCTTGAGAACTACGATCAGGAGGTATCGGAGTCAGTAACGGATTTGGCCATTAAGTCCAATATGGAGGTAAGGGCTCTTGGATTTAAGCCCTTTATTGCACCTGCCTTTTCTTCGGGAGCCCTTTCCATGGTTTCCTTCTTAAAGGGCGGATGGAGCTATGGATCTCTATACATGGGAAATGAAGATAATGGCACTTTCCTTGGAGTGAAGAGCAGAATCAAAGATGGCAAGGTGATTTGGGAAGATATGGATATCCCGGATCAACTTTTCCAAAGAATCGACGGAGCGTACGAGAATCTTTTGGAATTGGAAAGAGGGAGAAGAGGCTAATGCTCTATATAGTTAAACCTGAGGGTGGCGATTCCCCTCGATTGAATCGGGTGGTAGAATACGCTCTTTCGGGACTTGCGAAAAATGAATATGAGATAATAGATAGCCTTGATGAACTAAGGTCTCTTTCGGAAAAAGGTTTTTCAGGAGATGGTTTTATCTTCGCCCTTTCAATTCCCGAGAACGGCTTCGCCCCCAAATGGTACGAGCTTTTGTCCTATCTGTCTTTCAGGGTAGGATTCTTTGATGGAACTAGGGGAGGAGTAATCGTAGATGGCGACGGAGAACTCTATACCAAAGATATGGCAAGAAGGCTTATTTTTGCCTGCAATTCCGCGGGAATGAGTTTTCCCGGTAAACCTTTGGTTGAAGCCACGGGAACCCTATACAATTTCTCGACATCTGCCATGGTTCGGGGCATGGATAAGATGGGTGCCTATATGGAAGCCGCAAAGGAATTGGTGGAGAAGGTAAGAAATGCTTCACTTGTTGAGAACGGATTAAGGGGCAACAAAGGATCTGCCCATGAAAAGAGAATCGTAATGATTCATGCCGGCGCCAAGGAAACCTCCAATAGTTTGATGCTCTGGGAAATGGTTAAGGAGTCCATGGAAACTCAAATTCCAAAGGTTGATCATAATCTTAAGATAGAAGAAATCTCCGTGAGAAACGGTGAAATCGTGGACTGTAGAGGCTGCGGATTTGAGGCCTGCAGGCATTTTGGAGAGAAGGGGGATTGCTTCTACGGAGGACCTATGGTGGATAAGGTTTATCCTGCGGTCCTTGATTGCGATGCCTTGGTCCTGGTTTGTCCCAATTATAACGATGCGGTGGGAGCCAATATGATGGCTGTATTTAATCGTCTAACCGCTCTATTCTATAACAATGATTTCAGTGAAAAAGAAATCTATGCTCTTGTTGTTTCCGGATATAGCGGGGGAGATATAGTGGCTCTGCAGATAATAGGTGCCATGAATATAAACAAAGGATTTAACCTTCCTCCCTATTTTGCTTTAATTGCCACCGCAAACGATCCGGGTAGCATAAAGGAAGCTCCAAACATCGATGAAAGAGCAGAGGATTTCGCAAAGAGATTATTATTGTAATAAGATTCTTCCGCCCAGGGTTACTGAGGCAGGATATTTGATAGATTTCCTTAAACGCATTTATGCGGTTATCCATCATCTCAATTCTTTTTTTCTTACCGGGGCTGTCAAGACCTTTGAAGACAATCTCGTCTGCTTTGTTGTTCCTAATCCTTTCCCTAGCCTTGATATCCATTCGTCAAAGGCTATAAGTACATCCTCTGAGGAGCTGGAACGATTTGAAGAAATAGATCATTAATTCTTCTTTTAAAACCGAAAGTCGCTTTGTGGCAGTAATAGCGGTCAGAGTAAAGTAAATATCGTTAGAAGAGATAGTTTCGGAAAAGAAAATACTATTACCATATCAAAAAGGCCGTCAAGAAAGTCATTGGCCTTATATATGGGTATGATGATAGATACTTTGGGAGTATTGGATTATTTTAGAATGGTCATAGGAATAAACTCCTTGATTATTAATTAAATCTAATGGTACGGAGGAATTCCCTGAAATGTTTTTCCGAATCCTTGGAGCGGACGGTGGCAAAACCGTTGTTTGCTCCATTGTTCTTGATTAAATAAACGTCGCTTCCGTACTGGATATAATAGGCATAATGGTCTTCTCCGAGAATAGGGCTTTCAGCTGTATAGACCAAGGTGCCGATGATAACGTCTTCGTATTCGATTTCAGGATCCAAAACATCTTCTATGTTGGTATCCCTATAAACTCTAATGAGGAAGCGGAATAAAAGATTGTCAGGATCGTCGCCGAATCTAAACAATATGCTTTTCCTTATTTCTTTTCCTTCTTTATCTTCCGTAAGGGAAAGGGTATAGGAATCCAAGGGAAGGGTATTGTCCAATTCATAGGAGATGCGATAGAAATCCAGATTGTTTACCGCTGTTTCCTCCGTGGCTTCACCAAAGCTCAGGCCTGCGATGGCTTCTTCCAAAGGCTCCCTTGAATCGCTTTTCTCGGGAGTTTCGTAATTGATTCCGTAGAGATCGTCATCCTTCTGAACAAAGGCCATATGGGAGGCACCTCGATCATAGAGATAGACCGTCTCTTCGGATGATGAACTGGTATCCAGGGATTCCGTATCCAGAATATCGCTTAAATAGGTATCTTTTGAATAGGCATAGGAAAAGAAGGTGCCGTCTTCCATGGTAAAGGTAAGGTTCTTTTCCGACAGCTTATTGTCCGAAGTGAACTCCACATAACGCTCCACCGTTTCATAACCTTCAGGAGGAGTGAGCTGAAGAGCCATAAGCTTAGTGTCTTCAGTAACCGGAATAACTGGTAGGCCTGTCTCCTTGGGACCAAATTCTTCTTCGACCTCTTCTCCCTCCGCCACTTCTTCTTGGCTTTCCGTTTCAGAAGGAGTAGTGTCTTCTTCGGCAGGCTTTTCTTTGTTGCCGCAGGAGGTTAGGGACAGTACCAATATTATTGTTAAAGCTATGGATAGCAGTTTCTTCATATTAAGTCTCCTTAGTAATGGGCTTAAGAAACCCGACTACTAATTATATACTTTTTTTGGTTTTTCATCAATAAGAGGGGAGGCGTGGACTACAAAGAAAAAGCCCGCCGTAGGCGGGCCGTAAATATCGATTTAGCCGAAATATCTCTTAAGAAGTCCTTCGAAGGCTTTGCCGTGTCTAGCCTCGTCTCTTGCCATCTCGTGAACTGTGTCATGGATAGCATCAAGTCCTTCTTCCTTTGCTCTCTTGGCAAGTTCAACCTTACCCAGGGTAGCACCATTCTCAGCGTCAACTCTCATGGCAAGATTCTTTGCTGTGGAGTCGGTAAGAACTTCACCAAGAAGCTCAGCGAATTTTGCAGCGTGCTCAGCTTCTTCAAGAGCAGCTCTTCTCCAATATTCGCCGATTTCCGGATAACCTTCTCTATGTGCAACGCGGCTCATAGCCAGATACATACCAACTTCTGTGCATTCGCCGTTGAAGTTCTCTCTGAGACCCTGGATAATATCTTCAGGTGCACCCTGAGCAACTCCTACAACATGCTCTGCAGCCCAAGTTCTTTCGCCTTCTTCCTGCTTTACGAACTTTTCAGCAGGAGCTTTGCAAACAGGGCACTCTTCGGGAGCCTGGTCGCCTTCATGAACATAACCGCATACTGAACAAACCCATTTCATAAATCTGTACCTCCTAATATGTTTAGTTAAATAGATTTTCACTTTGCTAAATCATAATATCATAGACCGAGTTAGATTGCAAGCAAAATAAAAATAATTCCCATTATCAATTACATGGTGTTTAGACTGTAAAATGGGGCGGAAAGGGCTGGCTAAAAGAATGATTTGGATGCATAATAAAACATTGAATCAGGAGCCCCTAAATCCATCAAACCATTGTTAAAAAGGGGAATTAAGGGTATAATCAATAAGTTAAAAGATGCAATAATTATATAGATAAGGAGAAATAGATAATGAAAGAAAAAATCGAAATAGCTCTTGACCAGATTAGACCCTATCTTCAGAGAGACGGAGGAGATATTGAATTCGTAGATGTTACGGAAGACAATATAGTTAAGGTTAGACTTAAAGGACATTGCGCTCATTGCATGGGTGCCAAGATGACCCTTTCCAATCTGGTTCAGGGAGTTCTTCAGGAAATGATTCCCGAGGTTAAAGGAGTAGAGGCGGTAGACTGATATGGCTGAGATCA
>CAJOQI010000040.1 GCA_905236895.1 uncultured Peptostreptococcaceae bacterium
GCCAACGGAGTCGAAAACAATCTGAAGCATACCCTTGGAGTTCTTTCCATGGCAAGGGCGATGGATCCCAATTCCGCAGGATCCCAGTTCTTCATTATGGTGGACGACGCTCCACATCTTGACGGACAGTATGCCGCCTTCGGAAAGATTACCGAGGGAATGGAAGTGGCTCAAGAGATAGCTTTGGTGGATAGGGACTATATGGATAAGCCCTACACCCCCGTTGTAATTAAGAAAGTGACAGTTGAATGAGAATCTATAACACCTTAAGCAGAAGAAAAGAAGAGTTCGTTCCAATTGAAGAGGGCAAGGCCAAGATATATATCTGCGGACCCACTGTATATAACTTTATCCATATCGGAAATGCCAGGCCTATGGTGGTCTTCGATTGCCTAAGAAGATATATGGAATATCGTGGCTATGATGTGACCTATGTACAGAACTTCACCGATGTGGACGACAAGATTATAAACAAAGCCCGTGAAGAGGGAGTAACTGCTCCCGAGATTTCCGAGAAGTATATAGAAGAATACTTTGATGATGCGGATGCTCTCGGCGTAAAGAGGGCAACGGTGCATCCCAAGGTTTCCCAGCATATTCAGGAAATCATAGACTTTGTTCAGGGATTAATCGACAAAGGCTATGCCTACGAGGCTGACGGAGACGTATACTTCAAGACCAGAGAATTCTCCGACTACGGCAAGCTTTCCGGTCAGAATATAGACGACCTGGAGTCAGGAGCAAGAATCGCAGTAGGAGAGGTCAAGTTGGATCCATTGGATTTTGCTCTATGGAAGGCACAGAAATCCGAGGATGAAATCGCTTGGGATTCTCCCTGGGGAAATGGTCGCCCCGGTTGGCATATTGAATGCTCAACCATGGCAAAGAAGCATCTTGGAAATACCATCGACATTCATGCCGGCGGTGAGGATCTTCAGTTCCCCCATCACGAAAACGAAATCGCCCAGTCGGAGTGCTGCAACGGAGTTCACTTTGCCAATTATTGGATGCATAACGGTTTCATTACAATCGACAAGGAGAAGATGTCCAAATCCAAGGGAAACTTCTTCACCGTTCGTGATATCAGAAAGCATTATACGGGTGAGGAAATCAGATTCTTCCTTATTGCGGGCCAGTATAGAGGACCAATCGACTTCAGCGAGGATCAGATGGAGCAATCCAGGGCAAGTCTTGAAAGAATCAAAACCTGCCGTGAACAGCTTTCCTTCATAACCCAAAAGGGGGCGGAGGGAGAAATGACCGCCGCTGAGGTTGAAGCGCTGGATGGCCTTGTCAAGTATAAAGAAGAGTTCATAGAAGCAATGGACGATGACCTTAATACCGCGGATGCAATAAGCGCCATCTTTGAAATGGTTACGGCTATCAATACCGCCCTTCGGGGTGAACCCACCAAGGCTTTCGCTGTAGAAGCGAAGAAGAAATTCGATGAGCTGGTTAACGTTCTTGGGCTTCTCTTTGAAGAGGCTGAGGAGGAAGGTGTTGATCCCGAGATTCTGGCCCTTGTGGACGAGAGACAGGAAGCCAGAAAGAACAAGGACTTTGCTCGCGCAGACGAAATAAGAGATGAGCTTAAGGCCAGAGGAATCACCCTTAAGGATACACCTCAGGGCGTGCAGATTATCAAAGAATAATTTTTGTGTAGATGAATAATAATGATTACAGTATTGCCGCTCTCTCTTTTTTGGGGGATGCGGTTTACGAATTGGAAATAAGAAATTATTTGGTTTCCTCGGGAATCAAGGACGGCGATCAGCTTCACAGGGAATGTACCAAATACGTTCGCGCAGAGGCCCAAGCAAAAATCATAAAAGCCCTGATGACCGAAAGGGAAACGCATATTGGAGAGGGGTCCCGAGACGTGCTTTCCGCGGAAGAGGTGGCTATTGTAAAGCGGGCAAGAAATCACAAATTTGCCAACCGTTCAAGAAGCGCCAATCCTGTGGAGTATCGTTTGGCTACGGGACTGGAGGCTTTGATGGGGCATCTCTATGTGACAGACAGTCGAGAGAGGCTTAAGGAATTGGTGGAAGAGGCCATTAGGATAATCGGAGGTAATGATGAGTAAGGCAGATGTGCTTTTTAAGAATATGTGCAGAGATATTTTGGACAATGGGTTTTCCACAGAGGGAAGCACCGTTCGTGCCCGCTGGGAGGACGGAAGCCCTGCCTATACCATCAAGCGTTTCGGCGTGGTGAATAGATATGACCTTTCCGAAGAGTTTCCTGCCATGACCTTAAGAAGAACCGCCATTAAAACCGCGGTGGACGAAATGCTTTGGATATGGCAGAAAAAGTCCAATAATATCAATGACTTAAAGGGCCATATCTGGGACGAGTGGGCAGACGAAGATGGTTCCATCGGTAAGGCCTATGGCTATCAGATGGGAATTAAGTATAAGTTTGGTCAGGGAGAGATGGACCAGGTGGACAATGTAATCTGGCAGCTAAAGAATACACCTCAGTCCCGCCGAATCATGACCAATATATATAACTTCAGCGATTTGACGGAGATGAATCTGGAGCCTTGCGCCTATAGCATGACCTTCAATGTAACGAGAAACAAGCTGAACGGAATCCTAAATCAAAGATCCCAGGACGTGCTGGCAGCCAACAACTGGAACGTGGTTCAGTATGCGGTGCTTATCCATATGTTGGCTCAGAGCTGTGACCTTGTTCCCGGTGAATTGGTTCACGTAATTGCGGACGCACATATTTACGACAGGCATATTCTCGCCATCAAGGAACTCATTGAGCGAGAGGAATTCCCTGCGCCAAAGTTCAGGCTTAATCCGGATGTAAAGGATTTTTATGACTTTACCCCTGACGACGTGATTATTGAAGATTACCAGCATGGACCTCAGATAGAGAATATTCCTATTGCAGTTTAATGAATGCAAGGAGAGAAGATGAGAGCGATTTTGGCAGTAGATGAAAAATGGGGAATCGGAAAGAATGGCGATCTGCTTTGCCATCTTCCGGGAGACCTGAAATATTTTAAAGAAACCACCATGGGAAAGACCCTGGTCATGGGTCGAGTTACCTTGGAAAGCCTTCCGGGAGGCAAGGGTCTTCCCGGTAGAAGGAATATCGTTCTTACCCGGGACCCGGATTATTTGGTTGATGGGGTAGAGGCGGTATCTTCCGAGGAAGAACTTTGGTCAACCTTGACCGGAGTTAAGCCGGAAGACGTATTTGTGGCCGGCGGTGCCCAGATTTACGAAATGCTTCTTCCATACTGCGATGTTGTATTGGTTACCAAGATATATAAGGATTTTGAGGCTGATTGTTTCTTTACAAATCTGGACGAAAGCCCTGACTTCCAAGGAGCGGCCATCTCCGAAATTATGGAAGAGAAGGGAATAAAATATCAATTCTTCAAATACGAGAGAAAACCATGGGAAGCACAATCTACGGAAGAAATCCTGTAACGGAGGCTCTTCGGGCAGGAAGAAAACTTGATAGAATTCTAATTCAAGACGGAGCCACCGGAGCCGTAGGCAAAATCAAAGTCTTGGCAAAGGAGGCGGGCATTCCCTTGGATTACGCAGATAAGAAAAGACTTGATGCTCTGGCAGGGACCGGTGCCCACCAGGGTGTTGTGGCCTTTGTTCCCGCCTACGACTACGGCGAGATGGAGGACATCTTTGCCAAGGCCAAGGAGATGGGGGAGGACCCCTTTGTTGTCATCTTGGACGGAGTGGAGGATCCTCACAATCTTGGCGCAATCATGAGAACCGCGGAATGCGCAGGAGCAAGCGGTGTGATAATTCCCAAGCGTGGCGCGGTTGGTATTACGGACGTGGTAGCAAAGACTTCAGCCGGGGCGGTGGAATATCTTCCCTGCGTAAGGGTTACCAATCTTGTAAGGACAATGGAGGAACTGAAGGATGCCGGCTTTTGGATTGCCGCCTGCGATATGGACGGGGAAACCTATAGCAAAGCCAACCTAACCGGGAAGCTTGCTGTGGTAATAGGCAGCGAAGGGAAAGGCATCAGCAGATTGGTAAAGGAGAAATGCGATTTTGTGGTTTCCATGCCCATGAAAGGGAAAATCAATTCTCTTAACGCTTCCAATGCTGCAGCGGTTATCATGTATGAAGTCAGAAGGCAGAGGGAGGCTCTGACCAATGGCTGATTTGGATTTCAAAAAACTAACGGATGAAGAAATCGTGGCGGAGGCACAGAAGGGTAATAATTCCGCCTATGAATATTTGATTGAGAAGTATAGGGGAACTGCCAAACTGAAGGCTAGAAAATATTATATTATCGGTGGAGAAATCGAGGATGTGGTTCAGGAGGGAACCATAGGTATTTTCAAGGCAATCAGGGACTATAAACCTGAAGGCGGTGCCTCCTTTTCTTCTTTTTTGCATCTCTGTGTTGAGCGTCAGATCATGACTGCGGTGACCAAAGCCAATAGGGATAAGCATAAGGCTTTGAACCAATCGATTTCACTAAACGTGAACGGGGAGGAGCAAAGAAGCGACGAGGAATCGGGACAGGGTGGAATGATTGCATCTGAGGAGTCTCTTGGTTTGGGAACTCATAGGCAGGCGGGACGCGACCCGGGCGAGATTGCAGTTGAGAGAGAGGAGTTTTTGGACCTTCTAAATATAAGCGAAGTTATTCTTACGGATTTGGAGAACAAAGTGTGGCTTGCCATGCTGGAAGGTAAGAATTACAGGGAGATAGCGGAGGAGATGGGACGGTCACCCAAAACCATTGATAATGCTATGCAGAGGGTGAAGAAAAAAATGCGAAATCACCTCTCAATTGTTGACATTCCAGTGGAATGATAGTAAGATTATTGGTGGTGTCGTCGTAAGGCGATACCGTGAAATTCCAGGCTGTTGTAGCTCAGTAGGTAGAGCACTTCCTTGGTAAGGAAGAGGTTCGGCAGTTCGATCCTGCTCAACAGCTCCAAATCGAAAATTCTTTATTATTTTTAAGGAGAGAAGAACATGGCAAAGCAAAAATTCGAAAGAAATAAGCCCCATATCAACATCGGCACAATCGGCCACGTTGACCACGGCAAAACAACTCTTAC
>CAJOQI010000041.1 GCA_905236895.1 uncultured Peptostreptococcaceae bacterium
CAGCAGATGAAGGACTAAAGGAAGGTGGCATTAATCAAACAATTAAAGCTACAAGCACAGGAACAGGCGAAGTAGAATTCATCATGGTAGGCTTCAAAGATAGTTCCAGTTATGAAAACTTCAGGGTAATTGTCGGCGGTATGGAAGCTACTGTATATCCACTAGAAGGCTTGGCTCCTGGAACATATACTGCTACTGTAATCATTGAAGACTTTGATGACAGATTTGAAACGATTGAAGTTCCTGTAACATTTACTGTAACAGCCAAACAGGATTCCGAAGACCAAAAGCAGGATGATCCTGAGCAAGATAATCCGAAGCAGGAGGACCCGAAGCAAGACGATTCGAAGCAAGAAGAGATCAGATACGCAAACACAGAAGGTAACGGCACTAAGTGGACAAAGGGAAGCACAGTGACAGCTGACTTTACATTCAAACGATCAGAAAATGACAGCGTGACCTTCTCACATTTCACCGGTATCCAGGTGGATGAAAAGGATGTCGATAAGGCTAACTATACAGCGGAGTCAGGCAGTGTCATCATAAAGCTGAAACCGGCATATCTAGAAACGCTGTCTGTAGGTGAACACACCATCACGGCTTTCTTTAATGACGGTAACAGCGCAAGTGCGAAGTTCACAATTCTTGCAAAGAGCACGAACACGAACAGCCCAACATCGAGCGGTACGGCAAAGAAAGCAAATGTTGTAAATACCAGCACGACTGCGCCGGAGACCGGCGATAACAATAATATGCTTCTGTGGCTTATGATCCTTTGTGCATCAATGCTTGTCCTCGTCAATGTGATAAATGCTCGCAGAAGAAACACGATAGGACGTAGATAACAATTCGCACACAATATGGTGTTAAACGATCGATGCCTCGCAGAACAAATCCTGCGAGGCATCATACTATCAACTCATATCACATCTATCCGGCTGCCGTACTTTGTTATATCATGTTACCAGAAATGCTTTCCCTTATTTATGCCCTTATCAGTCGTGATACAGGCGTATGCTTTTATTAACAAGAGATATACACTAAATATCCGGTCGGAATAGTTCACCAAAAAACCACAAAAACTGACCTCACAGACTAAATGGTTTGTGATATAATTACACAGTATTTTTATTTCTGTTTAGATAATAAAAGGAGAAAAACATGCAATTAGTCTACAGTGGAAAAACAAAAGACGTTTTCGCCCTTGAAAACGGAAACTATCTTCTGAAGTTTAAGGATGACGTTACGGGAAAGGACGGAGTCTTTGATCCCGGTGAGAACAGCGTTGGACTCACCATCGAAGGAGTAGGTGATATCAACCTGAGAATGACCGACTATTTCTTCAGCAAGATCAACGACGCCGGCATTTACACCCACTTTGTTAAGGCCAATTTTGAAGACACCACCATGGAGGTTAAACCTGCCAAGGTATTCGGAAAGGGCCTGGAGGTAATCTGCCGCTTAAGAGCCGTAGGAAGCTTCATCCGCAGATACGGCGACTATATCGAAGAAGGCGCCAAGCTTGATTCATACGTAGAGATGACCCTTAAGGACGATGCCAAGGGTGATCCCCTTATCACAAAGGACGGACTAATTGCACTTAATGTTATGAGCGATAAGCAGTATGAAGACATCAAAGCCATGACAGTCAAGATTACCGATATCGTTGCCAAGGAAATGGAAGCAAGAGGCATGGAACTCTATGACATCAAATTTGAATACGGATTTGACGACAACGGCGACGTAATGCTGATTGACGAAATCGCTTCAGGAAATATGCGCGTATATAAGGATGGTCAGTATATCCAGCCCATGGACCTGGCAGAAATGTTTTTCCAGTAGATAATAAATATTATTTAAGAGCCCTT
Organism: uncultured Peptostreptococcaceae bacterium; assembly: GCA_905236895.1. Lineage (GTDB taxonomy): Bacteria > Bacillota > Clostridia > Peptostreptococcales > Anaerovoracaceae > Eubacterium_B. The sequence continues at coordinate 1,869 of CAJOQI010000041.1, forward strand.
GATTAAAGGGCTCTTTTGGTTTACTTATATTGTATAATGTGCAATATAGGTAAACCTTTGGAAACCGGCATGAAAGAAGGAAATCTTATGGACTATGCAAAGGAATCTCTTAGACTACACGGAGAATGGAAAGGAAAAATAGAAGTGACCGCCACAGTCCCGGTGGAGAGCAAGGAGGATCTTAGCCTTGCTTATACTCCGGGAGTTGCGGAGCCATGCCTTGCCATTCAGAAAGATATAGATAAATCCTACGAACTCACAAGACGCCACAATCTCTGTGCAGTAATTACAGACGGTAGCGCAGTTCTTGGCCTTGGGGATATTGGCCCCGAAGCAGGCATACCCGTAATGGAAGGGAAGTGCGTGTTGTTTAAGAGCTTCGGAAATGTGGATGCATTCCCTCTCTGTATTAAAACCAAAGAGGTAGATGAATTTGTAGAAACGGTCTATAACATTTCAGGGAGCTTTGGTGGAATCAATCTGGAGGACATCTCCGCTCCGCGCTGTTTTGAGATTGAAAGAAAACTGAAAGAGAAATGCGATATTCCAATCTTCCACGACGACCAGCACGGTACGGCGGTAATAACCCTGGCCGGACTTACCAACGCTCTAAAGGTTGTGGGTAAGAATAAGGAGGATGTAAGAATCGTTACCTCCGGTGCAGGGGCCGCAGCCATTGCAATCGTTAAGCTTCTCCTGTCCGCAGGGTTTAAGAATATTGTAATGACGGATTGTGCAGGAGCTATCTACGAGGGAAGGGACAATCTAAACTGGATTAAAGAGGAGATGGCAAAGGAAACAAATCTCCAAAAGGAAAAGGGACCCCTGGAGGATGTAATCAAAGGTGCGGATATCTTTATCGGAGTCTCTGCCCCGGGTCTGCTTACAAGAGAAATGGTTGAGACAATGGCAAAGGAACCAATAGTCTTTGCCTGTGCAAACCCAACTCCTGAAATATTCCCCGATGAGGCAAAGGCAGGAGGAGCTGCAGTTGTTGCGACGGGAAGAAGCGACTATCCCAACCAGATCAACAATGTTTTGGCCTTCCCCGGAATCTTTAGAGGGACCTTTGATGTAAGGGCGTCGGACATAAATGAAGAAATGAAGATGGCGGCAGCAAAGGCCTTGGCCGACCTGGTGTCCGAAGAAGAACTCAGTGCGGACTATATTATCCCTGCCGCCTTTGATAAGAGGGTTGGGCCGGCGGTAGCAAAGGCAGTGGCGGAAGCAGCAAAGGCTTCCGGTGTTTCCAGAATATGATAATACTGAGGTAGTATGATATAAGAGAAGGATGGAAAGCTGACAATGCTGCCTTGGGACTATAATCTGGCCTTTGGAGGATTCATGGGAGGAAGCGATACCACTTCGACGGTGAACGCAGGAATTGATTCACCTATATCAACAGGCAGTGCTGATTCCAGGCCTATGTGGAGCTGGATCCTTCGGCATTCTACAGTGCAGAGGATTTCACCAAGGAATCCGCTTCTTTTTATTATGTCTCCGAGCTGCCTATGGTAAAATATGATATTATGTCCATGGGAAAGAAAAAATGAAACTTAGATTAAGAGAAAATACGTCTAAAGGATCCATCCTCCTAAATATGCTGATAGCTGCCTTAAGCTTGTTCTTTAATGGCTTTGGCATCTATCTTACAATACAGGCAAATATCGGAGCAGCACCTTGGGATGTGCTGAATTTAGGCATTTCCCACACCTTGGGAATTCTCTACGGAACCGCATCCGTAGCAGCTTCTCTAACAATTCTAGGAATCGATGTTTTGATGAAGGAGCCCATTGGCATAGCCATGTTTATCGATGCATTTGTTGTGGGAAAGTCGGTGGACTTTTTCAATTGGCTGGGGCTGGTGCCAAAGTGCACGTCTCTAATTACGGCGATTCCGGTTATGCTCCTTGGCTTGGTTGTATTGGGATACACCCAATACTTGTATATGGCAACTGCTCTTGGCTGTGGTCCCAGGGATACTCTTCTGGTAGGCCTATCAAAGCGTATAAAAAGAATACCTATCGGCGGG
>CAJOQI010000042.1 GCA_905236895.1 uncultured Peptostreptococcaceae bacterium
ATCAAGATGATAAGCAAAGCTACGGAAGCCAAGGTCTACGGAACCGCCGGCACCCTGGACTCCCTTAAGGACAAAGTGGCCTCGGAGATGGTAGTGCTTCCCCAGGAAAGAGGGTCGGTTGAAATAGAGGACATTCGGGTGGAAACCTTCCCTTTGTCCCATGATGCGGTGGAGCCCAGCGGATTTTCCTTTGTTCAAGGGGATGTGAGGATTACGGTTTTAACGGATACGGGAAAGGTCACCAGGGAGCAAAGACGATTTCTCCTGGACTCCGATATCGTTGCCCTGGAATCCAACCACGAAGTCAATCTTCTGTCCTATAGCAGATATCCCTTCTCCCTTAAACAAAGAATATTAAGTGAAGAGGGACATCTTTCAAACGAGGCGGCGGCGGATTGCATTGCGGATATTTTGGCCAACCGAACAAAGAAGACCATGCCTCTCTTCGCCCTTTCTCATATAAGCAAAGAGAGCAATAATCCGGATCTGGCTCTAATCACGGTGAAGAGCCTGTTGGCGGAGAAGGGCTATCATCATAAGAAGGATTATCTCATGACGGTTTTTCATAGAGATAAGATGAGCGAGATCTTTAAGTATTAGATTTAAGTATTGGAAAGGAAGTCGGAGAGCAGTGGGAAATACCTTCTATTTTCAGTTTGAACCTGCCCTGATGGAGTGGCTTCAGGGGACTCTTGGAGTAATTGGAACCGCCTTCTTTTCTTTCATTACTCTTCTGGGGGAGAGTGGCATATTGGTTGCCGTAATTGCGGTTTTCTATTTGGGCTTTGATAAGGAGCTGGGAAGATTTATAGGAACCAATGTGGTTTGCGCCACCGCCTGGAATCCCTTGATTAAAAATCTTGCCCTGAGGCGAAGGCCCTATTTCGATAATTCGGGAATTGAATGTCTTAAACCCGTTAATTCGGGAGGGGATATTTACGATATTGCAGCCCAGGGATATTCCTTTCCCAGCGGCCATGCCATGAGTAGCGCGGCTACCTATGGAACCATTGCCCTTAGAGCGAGAATCGAGGGAATGGATTATGGAAGCAAAACCAAGGGAAGGATTCTTTGGCTGGTGGCATTTTTTCTTCCCTTCATAATAGGTCTGTCTCGAGTGGTTCTTGGGGTTCACTATCCGACGGATGTAATCTTTGGATGGGCTGCGGGCTATGCCATAGCCATAGGGCTTTCAGCGGTACAGAAGAAGGTAAAGAATCACAATCTTTTTCGCCTTATACTGGTTATAATAACCTTGCCGGGGATTTTCTATTGTCATACGGATGACTATTATTCTTCCCTGGGACTGATGATTGGATTATTTATTGCTTTTTGGTTTGAGGAAAAATACGTGAATTTTCCCCAAACAAATGACCCGCTGGTTATTGTTTTAAGGATAGCTCTTGGTGCGGCGATTTTCCTGGGATTAAACGCTTTGCTTAAGCTGCCTTTTAGCGAAGCCTTCTTGGAATCTGAAACCGGACCGGCCTTTATGGTTCGGGCCCTAAGATATGGAATTGCCACATTTACCGCCATGGGACTTTTCCCCATGACCTTTAAGAGCAAGCTCTTAAGCGGCAAGCTTTGATGGAAAGGGAAGAAGATGAAGATCAATATTATATGCATAGGAAAACTTAAGGAAGCCTATTGGCGTGATGCCTGCAACGAATATTTGAAGAGGCTTAAAAGCTACGCGGACTTAAATATAATCGAACTCCCGGAGGAAAAACTAAAAGGGGAAAGTGAGGCCGAGGAAGAGAGAGTAAAGGAAGAAGAAGGAAAGAGAATACTTTCGCGGATTCCCTCGGGAAGCTATGTGATCACCTTGGAGATAAAGGGGAAAAAGTTGGATTCGGAAAAGCTGGCTGAAAAAATAGAGAAGCTGGGCCTGGAAGGGAAAAGCGAAATCTCCTTTATCATAGGCGGAAGCCTGGGCTTAAGCCAAGAAGTCAGCAAAGCAGCCGATCTTGCCCTATCCTTTTCAGACATGACCTTCCCCCATCAGATGATGCGGGTCATTCTCCTGGAGCAAATCTATAGAAGCTATAAGATTATAAGGGGAGAAACATATCATAAATAGAGGGGGCACAGGGAAGCAAAAGACGAAAAAACCCGAAAATGAATTGGTAAGCTTGTGGGTGGTGCAAAAATATTTGCACTACTTCTTTTTTTGCTGTAAAATCAGTAGAGACAGGGGGTGTTTTTCTAAAAAAATCCCCGTACAAAGAGCGAGTAGAGCAGCAAGCAGAAATAACAAGAAGCAAACAGCGCACAAAAAAAGAGAAATGGAAAAATGGAAGAGAAATACTATTTGGCAATATTGGAAGAGCTGCTAAAGCTTATGGAAGAAGGGGTCTATGTGGTGGACCAAGAGGGCGTAGGCATTTTCTACAACGATTCCATGGCGGAGGTGGAGCAAATTACCGTTGAGGACGTGGTGGGGAAGGAATATCACAAGGCTTTCCCCGGAGTGAGCCTTAGCGAAAGCACCATGTTTCAGGCTCTGCAGAAGGGCCTTTCCACCAAGAACAAACAGCAGACCTATCGCAATCTAAACGGAAAAGAAGTAACCACGGTTAACAGCACCGTGCCCGTTAAGGTGGATGGAAAAATCGTTGCAGCCATTGAAGTTGCAACGGATATAACCAGTCTTAGATCCATGAGCGACGAGATTTTGGAGCTCCGCGAAAAGGAGAATAAGCCTACCAAGGCCAAGCCCAAGATTAAGCGATACAGCTTTGATGACCTGGTGGGAGAAAATCCGGAGTTTATGGCGGTTATCGAAAAAGCCAAGCGGGCTGCCCAGAACAAGACCACGGTTTGCATCTATGGGGAAACGGGAACAGGTAAGGAGCTCTTTGCTCAGAGCATCCACTATGCCAGCGACAGAAAGGACAAGCCCTTTCTTGCCCAGAACTGCGCAGCACTTCCTGAGACTTTGTTGGAGGGAATTCTTTTCGGAACAGCAAAGGGTGGATTCACCGGAGCCGTTGATAGAGCGGGACTTTTTGAACAAGCCAGCGGAGGAACCCTGCTTCTGGACGAGGTAAGCGCCATGCCCTACGACCTTCAAGGCAAGCTGCTCAGAGTTCTTCAGGAGGAGTATATAAGAAGGGTTGGCGGCGAAAGGGACATCCCCATAGATACCAGAATTATGGCCACCTTAAACGAAGATCCCATGAAATTAATCCAGGAAGGCAAGCTGAGAAAGGATCTATACTATCGCTTAAACGTTGTAAATATTTCAATTCCTCCCCTTAGGGCAAGGAAGGATGACATACCTGCCCTGGTCAATCGCTTTCTGGATCGAGACAATAAGACCTATGGCAAGGAGCTTTGGATGGTTAGCGACAAAGCCTTGAAAACCCTTCAGGACTACGATTATCCCGGAAACGTTAGAGAATTGGAGAATATTATCGTCCAGGCGGTTTCCATGGCAGGGGACGAACATGTTTTAAGCGAAAAGCTCCTGCAGATGCCCGTAAGAATCGGGGCCTTGGGAGCGGATAGGGAAAAATGGGATAAGCGAGGTCCCCTTACGGACTATCTTGAATCCCTTGAAAGGGAAATTATTAGAGAGGCCCTAATAAACGAAAGGGGAAATATAAGCAAAGCCGCCGACAGCCTGGGCATAAAGAGACAAACCCTTCAGCACAAAATGAGGAAATACGGATTGAAATAAAAGACCGCTGCGTGAGAAAGAGGGAAAAATCCTCCTTTAGGACCCAAAAGTGCAAAATAATTTGCATATAAAAGCAAAAATATTTGCAGAAAAAGGGCTCCAAAAACCTCCGCACCCCATATACAACCCCACCCATAGAAAAAAATGTGTAAAACCCCTCAAAATAAGGGGTTTTTTCTTATCCGAAAAAGGGGAAATATTTGGCACGGCTCTTGCTTAATATATAAATGTAAAGAAGTAGGACTTAAAATTTATCATAAAAGGAGTGTAATCATTATGGAAAACGTAAAAGTAATCATTTGGGGTCTTGGTGCCATGGGTGGCGGAATGGCAGACATGCTTCTCAAGAAGAAAGGTGTGGACATTGTAGGCGTAGCCGGAAGAGGCGCCAAGATCGGAATATCTACGTATGACTATATCAAAACCGAAAGAGGAGATCGCCCTGATGTAATCATCCAGGCAGCGGAAGACGTAATCAAACCCGGCGCTGCTGACGTTGTTCTGCTTTGCACAGACTCTTTCACAAAAAATGCTTTCGAAAGAATTAAATTCATACTTGAGCAGGGAATAAACGTAATCACCTCCGCAGAGGAGATGGCTTATCCCCAGGCTCAGAGCCCGGACCTGGCAGCCAAGCTGGACGAGATAGCAAAGGCTAACGGCGTAAGCGTAATGGGAACGGGAATCAACCCCGGCCACATCATGGACTCTC
>CAJOQI010000043.1 GCA_905236895.1 uncultured Peptostreptococcaceae bacterium
CCGGGAAGAGGATGTTCAGGAAGAGCCTGCTCAAGAGGAAGTAGAAGAGAGCCCTGCAGTTGAAGAAACTCCGGCTCCTGAGACCACATCCTCCGACGAAAGCCAGCCTGAACCTGCACCTGAGCCGGAACCTGAACCTGAACATGAGCCGGAGCCGGAACCTGAACCGGAACCGGAACCTGAACCGGAACCAGCTCCCGCAAGCAATTCCGAAGTAAGCGCTGAAAGATTGGCATTGGTTGAATATGCCAAGCAGTTTATAGGAAATCCATATGTTTGGGGCGGAATAAGCCTTACCAACGGATGCGACTGTTCGGGCTTTGTTTACAGCGTATTCAATAACTGTGGATATAGCATCAGCCGTTTCTGCGAATACGACGGATTCCCAAGGGTAAGCGCCAGCGAGCTGCAGCCCGGAGATGTATGTGTTTACGGATGCCACTATGCGATCTATATCGGAGACGGCATGGAAATAAGCGCATTCAACCAGACCGCCGGAATAGTTACCCACCCAATGTATTCAAGCTATAGCGACTTCTTATACGGAGTAAGAATAATAGACTAAGTAATGATGTGAAAGAGACCTTTGCCTTAGGGCAAGGGTCTCTTTTGAAAGTGTATATAATATATGTTTCTTTTCACATAAAAATCACATTTTTCTATTCCCAAAATGTTAACATTGGTGTATACTATTTTGAAGGGGAATCCATTGATAAATGGATTAAAGAGGGATTAGGATGATAAAGTTTGAGAACGTAACCAAGTACTACAACGATAACGTTGGGCTTGAGAATGCAAATATACATATAGGCAAAGGCGACTTTGTTTTCCTAGTCGGTCCAAGTGGTGCAGGTAAGTCCACCTTCATTAAGCTCATAATGAAGGAGATTAGCGCTGACGAGGGCCGTATTATTGTGGACGGAAAAGACATCACCAGGCTTAGCAATCGTGAGATTCCACAGCTTAGAAGAAATGTGGGAATCGTATTCCAGGATTTCCGTCTCCTCCCCAAGAAAACCGTTTATGAGAATATAGCTTTCGCCCTTGAGGCGGTTCACAGCAGCAAGAAGCTGATTAAATCCAGAGTTCCTGCTGTCCTTGAAGTTGTGGGGATCAAGGATAAGGCCAAGAAATATCCTGATGAGCTTTCCGCGGGAGAGCAACAAAGGGTTGCAATTGCAAGAGCCATTATTAATAACCCGGCCCTTCTAATCGCAGATGAGCCTACGGGTAATCTGGATCCCGATACTGCCAAGGATATAATGGACCTTCTTCTAGAAATAAACGAAACGGGAACCACCGTAGTAATGGTTACCCACGCCAAGGATATCGTGGACAAAATGCAAAAGAGGGTAGTTGCTATCGAGGCGGGACATATCGTAAGAGACGAATACGGCGAATACGGTTATACCGAGACATCTTCGGAAAACGAAGATGGCTCCGTATTCCAGGGAGAGAAGCAACTTAATTCGGGATTGATCTTTGATGATGACGATCCCTTTACGGAAAACGGAAAACTTCCGGAAGCCCAGGCTGCCCCGAACACCGAGGCTGTAAAGACCGAAGCTGAGGAGAAAATAGAATCCGCCATGGAAGAACTGACAGAGCTGGCAAAGGAAGCCGAAGAGGCTTTGACAAAGGAAATGGAGGCATAGCATGGGATATAATATCAAGAATGCCTTCATCCAAATCTGGAGAAATAAGGGAATGGCCCTGGCTTCTATCCTGGCAATCACAGCCATGATGATGGTCTTCGGACTCTTCCTGATACTTATTCTAAACGTAAATCTCTTCACCGAAATGCTGAAGAGCAATTACAATCAGGTGGAATTCTTCTTGGAAGACAGCGTTACCAAGGAGGATGCGGAGCAATTAATAGCCACAATAGAAACCTATGGAGGCGTTAAGGAATCCACCTATCGCACCAAGGAAGATGCCATGAATATTATGAGAAAGCGCTGGGGCGAAAAGAGCTATCTTCTGGATACTCTGGGAGAAAACCCCCTGCCAAGTTCAATTCTCATCACCGTGGATTCCATGGAAGCTGCAAACAATATAACGGTGAAGGCCAAGGAACTTGAGGGAATAGAGGACATAAAATACTATAAGGAAATCGAGGAAAAGCTGACCAGATTCTCCAATGTCCTTCAGGCAGGAAGCCTGGCCGTAATCGCATTCATGTTAATAGTTTCCATCATGGTGGTCGCCAATACCATTAAACTTACGGTAGTGGCAAGAGCCAAGGAAATCGAAATAATGAAGTATATCGGCGCAACCAATTGGTTCGTCAGGGGGCCCTTCCTGGTAGAGGGAATAATAATCGGAATCATATCCTCCCTCCTGGCGGTTGGCGCAACTTACTTCATCTACAAAGAAGTTATAGCCCTGGTTGGAAAACAGTTTATGACCATTATGAGTTCGCCCCTTGTGCCGGCGGACTATATGGCAAAGAACCTGATAATAATCTTTGTTGCAATCGGGGTAAGCATAGGAGCTTGTGGAAGTATAGGATCCATGAGAAAATTCCTGGATGCCTAGAAAAGAGGGGAGAACTTAGAGACATGAGACTGAAGAAACTAATAGCGATAGCTTTGATGGCTGCAATGACCATGACCTTGGCTGTTCCCGTGGTTTTCGCCCAAGGAGGCGAAGAAGGAGACCTGGAAGAGCAGCTTGGTGATGTGGAGCAGATGGCTGCAGAGGCAGAAGCGGAGAAGCAGGAAATCCTGGATAGCATAGACTACTACCAGAACAGGCTTAAAGACCTGGAGGGAGAAGTAGCCAATACCCAGGAGGCAATCGATGCCAAGAATAACGAAATAGATGAACTGACCGAGGACATCAAGGAAGCAAAGCAAAGGGTGTCCGACAGGGAAGAAGGTCTGGGCAACAGAATCAGAACCATGTATAAGAATGGCTCTGTCAGTTGGCTTGAGATTATATTGGAATCCCAAAACTTCTCCGAACTTTTAAGCAATATCGATATGCTCCAGAGAATCTACGAAAGCGATCAGGAGACCCTGGAAAGATTCGAAGAAGAGCATGAATCTTTAGAGCAGATTCTGGTTGAGCTTGAAGCGGTAGAGAAGGAACTTCAGGCAGCAAAGGAAGAATTGGTTGAGGAGCAGGTTGTTGCTCAGGAAACCGAAGAGGCCCTGGCTGTGGAAGTTGAGAGAATCGAAGAAAAGATTCAGGAGTTTGAGGTTCAAGCTGCCAACTTAAGGGCATATATCGTAGAAGAGCAGGCGAGAATGGAAGCAGAGCTTGCTCGCATAAGAGCGGAGCAGGAAGCAGCTGAGAGAGCAGCCCAGGAAGAGGCTGAAAGGGCAGCAAGAGAAGAAGCGGAAAGAATTGCAAGAGAAGAGGCAGAAAGAAGAGCTCAGGAAGAAGCTGAGCGGGCTGCCCAGGAAGAAGCTGAAAGACTTGCTCGTGAAGAAAACGAAAGAAGAGCCGCCGAGGCACTGGCTGCCTTAGAGGCGGAAAGACAGGCTCAGGCTGAGGCTGCAGCGGAAGAGGGAGCCGAAGAAGGCGAAGAAGGAGCCGAGGGAGAAGAGGGAGAAACAGCAGAACTACCCGAAATCACCGAGGCGGATATTCAGTACGAAGAAGTAACTGCAGAAGATTATATAGAAGAAGCCCGACAGAATGTAAACGTAGAGGATTACTACGAAGAGCCGGAAGTGGAATATTATGATGGCTATACCTACGTAAGTGCGGGAACCGGTAGCGAAGGATTTGTATGGCCCACCAGCGGCCCCATAACCTATTGGTTCGGAGCAAGAGAAGCTCCCGTTTACGGAGCCTCCACAAACCACGGCGGAATCGATATCGGAGTTGACGAGGGAACACCTATTGTGGCCTCCCGCTCCGGAATAGTAATGATCTCAGACTGGTATTACGGATACGGCATTGCGGTAGTAATCGCCCACGGTGACGGAATATCAACCATCTACGGTCATAACAGCGCAACCTGCGTAAGCGTAGGGGAATATGTGGAGCAGGGACAGCTGGTTGCATATAGCGGCAATACGGGAATATCCAGCGGGCCTCACTGCCATTTTGAAATAGTGGTGAACGGGGTTTCCGTAGATCCTATGGGCTATCTCTAAGGTTTTAATAATGGAAGTCCAACTTAAAAGTGCAGTAAAAAGAATACTTGAAAATAGAGGTATCTCCGCGGCGGGCGTCGCGGAGTATCTTTCCGATACGCCAAAAATAAGTTATGATCCCTTTCTCATGAAAAATATGAATGAGGCCTGTGACGTGATTCTATCCGCTATTGAGGATGGAACCAAGATCTGCGTCTACGGAGATTACGACACTGACGGAGTAACATCTGTGACGGTTTTAACCGACGTTATAGGAGAGATTGGTGGTGATGTAACATATTATATCCCTTCGAGGTTTGACGAGGGCTACGGCTTAAATGCGGTGGCTCTGGACAGAATCAAAGAACAGGGATATGGCCTTGTAATTACCGTGGACTGTGGCTGTACCTCGGTTAAGGAAGTGGAGCATGCCAAATCAATCGGCCTCGATATTATAATCACCGATCACCACGAATTGAAGGAAGAAGTGCCGGACTGCCTGGTAATAGACCCCAAGCAAAAGGATTGTGAATATCCTTGCAAGTTTTTGGCGGGAGTAGGAGTTGCCTTTAAGGTGGCCCAGGCCCTCTGCACCATAACTGGAATGCCAAAGAGGGTTTTGACCAGGAATCTTGACATGGTGGGAATAGGAACCATAGGGGATATCGTTCCTCTTTTGGACGAAAACAGAACCCTGGCAAAATTCGGATTAAGAGCCATTAATATAAGCGAGAGGCCGGGCCTCAGGGCTTTGATAGAAGGAGTCGGTTTTAAGAGAGGAGAAATCGACTCTCAGAGGATTTCCTTTGGAATAGTTCCCCATATTAACGCTTCCGGGCGTATGGGAAAGGCTTCCTATGCTGTAAAGCTTATGAAGACTTCCCGGGAAGATAAGGCGGTAGAGCTGGTCAATCAGCTCAAGGAATACAATTACGACAGAAAGAGAGTCCAAGGAGATACCGCGGAAAAATGCGAGACCATGGTAACGCCCCAAATGCTGGAGAGAGGAGCCATCCTGCTTAAGCTGGAAGACGCCCATGAAGGAGTTATAGGTATCGTCTGCGGCAAACTGAAGGACAATCATAAGATGCCGGTCCTTTTGGTGGCAAAGACGGAGGACGGCAATTGGAAGGGCACCGGAAGAAGCGTGGATGGAATAGACATCTTCAAGATTCTTAAAAACAGAGAGAAATTATTCCTAAGATTTGGTGGACATGCCGCAGCCTGTGGCTTCACAATAACAGAAGAGAATCTGCCACTTTTGGAGGCCCATCTCTATGACTCCATAGCAAAGCTGAGAGAAGCGGGAGAGATTCCGGACCAGTCCCTAAAGGCTGAAATCGACTTGGAGCCTGAAGAGGTATGCTTTGATTTTATCGACGAGCAAAAGCTTATGGAGCCCTTCGGAAAGTCCAATCCCAAGCCTTTGGTGGGAATAAGGATGAAGTGCTCTGGCATTGCAAGAATGGGCGCTGATGGAAGATTCCTGAGATTTATCGGCAAGCTGGCAAACGGAAATACAATAAGGGCCGTGGATTTTAGGAACGGAGACAGAAGCGAAGAAATTATAAGAAGAGCGGAATTTGCGGATGAAGAGGTATATGTGGTAGGTATTCTGGAGGAACAACTCTGGAACGGAAACAGATACCTTCAGATAAACATAAACCATGTTGAATAAGGTGGTAGAGACAAACCTATGGAGAATAAAAGCAGTAAATTAGGCATAATAGGATTAACAGTCTTCCTGACCCTTGCCCTGGTGGCAGCGGGAATAGGAATCTACTTCAAAACCTCAGGTAAAGTTATCGTGGACGAAAAAGACTTTGAAGAGGTTGTGGAGCAGCAGGAAGATATGCAGAAGTTCTACAGGATCCAGAACAGGATAGATGAGAACTTCCTCTTCGACTACGACAAAGAAGAAGAGATGGAAAACATATATAGAGCCATGCTGGACAGCCTGGGAGATCCCTATTCAAGGTATTTGGACGAGGAGGATGTTAAGGATCTTGAAGCTACCTTAAACAATAGCTTCTCCGGAGTTGGAATCGTAATCGAGAGAAGGGAAGATGGGGCCTTTGTTGTATTAAGCGTAATCCCCGAGGGCCCTGCGGAGAAGGCTGATGTGCAGCCGGGAGATATTATCCTCAAGGTAGACGGAACGGAATATGAATATCTGGACGAGGTGGCAAATGCCATCAGAGGAGAAACGGGAACCACCGTGGCTATCGAGTTCCAGAGGGATAAGGAAACCATGGAAAAGAAGCTGGTTAGGGGACAGATTACCGAGGCCAGCATCACCACCAATACTTTGGAAGGAAATATCGGTTATATCCACATCAATTCCTTCGGAAGGGAAACCTTTGATAAGTTTAATGCTGCTCTTACGGGATTCGAGGATAGCGGTGCCAAGGGAGTTATTATAGATCTTAGAAACAACCCCGGTGGCCTTATGGACGGAGGCATCAAGATTGCGGACAGGATCCTGCCTGAATGTCTCATAACCTATACCGAGGACAATAAGGGCAATAGGGAAGAATATTATTCCGACGGGGCAACCACAGCCCTTAAGATCGTTGTAATAATTAACGGCAATACAGCCAGCGCCTCCGAGCTTTTGGCATCAGCCATTAAGGATAACGGCGCAGGAACCATTATAGGAACCACCAGCTTCGGCAAGGGAATAGTCCAGGAGACCACCATGTTCGGAGACGGTACGGCTATGAGCATCACAACTAACCAATATTTCTCACCAAAGGGAAATGTTATCCACGGCAAAGGCGTGGAGCCGGATATAGTGGTTGAGCCCACCAGCACAACGGAAGATGTTCAGCTGAAGGCTGCAATAGAGGCGTTGAACTAAGGCTTCAGTCCGTGGCTCAAAATGGCTTTAGCGCAAATTGACTTTAACGCATAAAAGTGCTATACTTCCCATAGGTTTTTGGATATGCAAAGGAGGGCGATATGGCCTATAAGTCAAAATTTGCTAAAGCAGACATAGATGAGCTGTTTGATGGCATTCTCACCCTAAAGGACAGGGAAGATTGCTATAGATTCTTTGAAGATATTTGCACCATTAACGAGATTCACGCAATCGCTCAGAGATTGCAGGTAGCCAAATTGCTTACAGAGAAGAAAACCTACAGCGAGATTGAGACCATGACCAAGGCATCCACCGCAACCATAAGCAGAATCAATAAATGCCTTATGTACGGTGCCGACGGATATAAGCTGGTACTCAATAATTTGGGAATAAAAGAATAATTTATAAGGGAAGGGACATCCAAGGATGTCCCTCTTGATTAGGTGGACAAGATGGTAGGAATATATATCTACGAAGGAGAATACGGAAAAGGTGAAGAAGGAAGGATTCTGGTGGAAAAGGCAGCCCGTGATTATTTGGGTGATTACGGGGATGGAGAGGATGATGTAAACCGATATGAAATAGAGGTTGACCAATACGGAAAGCCTTTCTTTACCCATATACCTTTGGACTTTTCAATATCACACTGCGGAGCCATGTGGGTCTGTGCCATCTCCCCAATGCCCTGCGGAATCGACATCCAGGAGATAAGAAAAAGCGCCCGCTGGCAGGCCATCTCCGAGAGGTTCTATAAGCCGGGGGAACAAAGCTTTGTTGAGGCAAGGGGAGAAAAGGCCTTCTACCAAATCTGGGTAAGAAAGGAAGCACTGGGAAAGCTAATTGGACGGGGATTTCATGGTATCATGCCTTCCTTAACCGACAAGGAAGGCCGGCTTCTTAATGAAATTGAACTGGAAGAGGGGTCGGCTTTAATTAAAGAAATCGAGATTTCGGATTATATATTTTGCGCAATTGCCACCTGCGATAGAGAAGGAGAGGAAATAAGACTTCTGATATGAACGCTTACGAAATAGCAGCAAAGAGAATAAGCGCCGGAGCCAGAACGGAAAAGGATCTGGTGGACTTTCTTTGCAAGAAGGGAATCGACAGGAAAGAGGCCCGGCAGGTTGTAGAAGAATTTAAGGAAGACGGTTATATCGACGACAGTCGCTATAGCAAAGACTATATTCGCTATGGCCAAGGAAAAGGCTGGGGACGGACCAGAATAGTTAGGGAACTGATTAAGAAGGGCGTGGAGAAGTCTTTGATTGACAATGCCTTTGAGGAATTGGAAGAAGAGGAAGGCCCGGAAGAAAACGGCGAAGAAGAAAGAGCGCTGCAGGTAATAGAAAAGATGATGAGGGGAAAGAATGATGATTTAAGCGATGAGGATGAGGAAGAAGAAAGCCATAGGCTGGATGAAAAAACCCGAAGCAGAATCGCCAGAAGGCTTTTCGCCTACGGGTATTCATCTTCCGTCATATATGGCGCCATAAGGCGTTACGAGGAATCCTTGAATAGGGGTTAAATCCCGAAGATTAGAATCTATCCAAAAGGATTCCTATTACCGGCTTTGGTTCAAAGCAGGTGGACTTGGGAGGCATGGTAAGTCCCGCTCCCGCAACATTTATGATTTCTTCCATGGTGGCCGGTCTAATGACAAAGGCCACTTTCATATTATTTTGTAAGGCCTTTCTCAACCCTTCAAGGCCCTTTGTTCCGCTAACAAAGGTAAGTCGCTCATCAGCTCTGGGATCGGTAATTCCAAGGATATCCTTTATTACCTTCTCCTGAAGGATTGCAGCGTCAAGGCCGGAAACCGGATTGATATTATCCACGGGACCTTGGTATTTAAGCCTATACCAGGTATCATCTATTGCCATGGTATATTCCCTTGAAACCTCGGGGCGAATTGGCTTTGTTCCCGCTTCTTCCACAGTGAAGCCGGCATTTTTAAGAGCCTCGATAAATTCTTCATCTGAAAGACCGTTAAGGTCGGAAACCGCTCTGTTATAATCCAAAATATTGGTTTCGTCGGAGGGGAAGACCACCACCATTACGTGGGTCACATTATCCTCCGGGTGAGCCTTAACATATTCCGCAGCGGCGGCTATTCTGTGATGACCGTCGCAGATATAGAAGTCCTTTATATTATCAAAGAATCCGCAGATTTCTTTGATCCTTTCGGGATCATGAATGGGCCACATCTCATGAATGGCATGTCTGCTGTCAACAAAGGAGATGAGAGGCTCTTCACCATCGGCCAAATCATTTATGATTGAAAGCTTTGCTTGAGATGAATCATAGGAAAGGAAGAGGGGCTCCATATAGCCATCCAGTCTTTCCAGCAGCCTCATCTGCAGGAGAGCTTTATCCGTTCTGGTAAGCTCGTGGGGCTTAATATGACCTTCAAGATAGTCGGAAAGACTGGTTCTTCCAACCAAGC
>CAJOQI010000044.1 GCA_905236895.1 uncultured Peptostreptococcaceae bacterium
GAACGTCTTTTCCGCGCCTCTATGAACGCCGCCGATTCCTCCGGTAACAAAGAATTCAACCCCCGCCAGGTTTGCAAGAATCATAGTGGTTGCAACGGTGGTGGCGCCCCAGGAGCCCTTTGCCATGATGGTAGCAAGGTCGCGGCGGGAAACCTTTGGTATTTCCTGACCCTTCTTTCCGAAGGCTTCTATTTCTTCGGCGTTCATTCCCACGATTCCAACTCCATCGATGATTCCGATGGTGGCGGGGATTGCGCCATGCTCTCTAACGATGCTTTCAACCTGAAGGGCTGTCTCTACATTCTGCGGATAGGGCATACCGTGGGAAATGATTGTGGACTCCAGAGCAACTACCGGACGTCCTTCTCTCACCGCTGCTTCTACTTCTGGGTTTACCTTGATTCTCATAATTCTTTCTCCTCTATATTCATGCTATTTATATTTTCTAAGATGGTTTCCTCGGTGATTCTTCTGCGTCCCTGATGATCCGCCTCTATATTCATCACCGCCGCTGTTATTGCAAATTTAACCGCCTCTTCCGGCGTATGGTTTTCCGACCTTCTTAAGGTATATGCCCCAAGGAAGGAATCCCCTCCACCGGTGGCATTATCCATTAATATGGGACGGTGGGTTAGCTTGATAATCTTTTCTTCGGTTCCAAGGAGAACTCCCTTGTCCGCCATGGTGATAATTATTTCTTTTATACCCTGGTTATGGAACCAGCGGACAACTTTCTTTCCCGTCTCTTCGTCTTTGATTTCCATTCCGGAAAGATGCTGGGCTTCTATTCTGTTGGGTTTGAATATGTCGATTTTTTCTAAGTGGTTTTTCAGCTTTCCGATTTTCG
Organism: uncultured Peptostreptococcaceae bacterium; assembly: GCA_905236895.1. Classification (GTDB taxonomy): domain Bacteria; phylum Bacillota; class Clostridia; order Peptostreptococcales; family Anaerovoracaceae; genus Eubacterium_B. Next base: position 848 of record CAJOQI010000044.1, read on the forward strand.
CAATGCTTACGGGGTCCACCGTAACATGGCAAGGTGCATGGTCCAGGATATAAGAAATCATCTCTTCTTTTAGATTGGCGTCCAAGATGAGGAAGTCCTCTTCCTTCATTTCTTTTATGGCCCTGGATAAGGCATCTTTGTCCAGCCTATCCATGATTTCCATATCGTTCATAGCAATTTTCATATCGTGATCGTGGTTCATGAGTGCCAGATAAAATGAGGTGCCGTATCTATGCTCCGGATCCTCCTCCTCGCTTATTTCAACGGAATAGCTTATGTCCATTCCCAGCTTTTGACAGTCCTCTTTTAGAAGGCTGCCGTAGTGATCACTTCCGAAGCAGGTAATAAAGATTGGCTCTCCACCAAGAAGGGCTATCTTCTGAGCAATATTTCTGGCCACGCCGCCATATCTAAGCTCAATCTTCCCCGGGTTTGAATCCCCTTCGATGAGCTCTGTATTGGCCGTGCCTAGAATATCAATATTGGCTCCGCCTATTATCCACATTTTGCTTCTTTTTTCTTGAGTCATGGAAATATAATATCACGGTTTCCGTGCCTTTGGCTCATTTTTTTGCCAAGGCATCAAAGCGGCGAACCGCGCGTCTGCGCAGGCCGGCGGAAAAAAAAACCCGCTTGGACTTCTTAAGTGAGCTGTCCAAGCGGATTTACCTTTACGATTAGTTTGCTACCTGATGTAACTAGTCTGCTACGTAGGGCAGCAGTGCCACAATGCGGGCTCTCTTTACCGCTGTGGTGATGTCTCTCTGATGGATTGAGCAAGCGCCTGTTACTCTTCTGGGAAGGATTTTACCTCTCTCGGTTATGAACTTTCTCAGTGTCTTGGCGTCTTTGTAATCTATCTTGAGATCCTTATCTGCGCAGAACTGGCATACTTTCTTTCTTCTCATGCCGCCTGCGGGGCGTCTTTTCTCTGCCATAAGTCATCTCTCCTCTCTGAAATACTGTTGACCCTTGTCCTAACTCAACTTAGAAGGGTACGTTTTCGTCGATTGCCTGGAAGGAATCCGGCATCTCGTCGTCAATGGAATCCGTGAAGGATTCTCCCTGAGGTCCGGGGCCACCGAAACCGGAATTGAAACCGGCATTCTGGTCAGAGCCAAATCCGGAGTTCTGGTCGGAACCGAAGCCGGAATTGAATCCGGAGTTCTGGTTGTATCCGCCCTGGAAACCGCCCTGGTTTCCGCCCTGATTTCTATCTCCCCATTCCAGGAATTCAACTCTGTCTGCCACCACGTCTGTGGTGTAAACAGTCTTGCCGTCTTTGTCCTGATAAGACCCGGTCTGGAGTCTTCCCTGGATTCCTACGAGTCTTCCCTTGGCAAGATATTTTTCGCAGTTTTCCGCCTGCTTACCGAAAACGGTAATTCTGGGGAAGTCTGTTTCCTTTTCCCTGCCGGCCCTCTGTGGTCTGTCAACGGCGATAGAAAACTTTGCTATTGCCATCTGGGAACCGGATGAATATCTAAGTTCCGGGTCTCTCGTTAGTCTTCCGATAAGTACTACACTGTTCATTCCTGTACCTCGTTTAATCTGCTTTACTCTGCGTCTTTGTTGACAATGATATGTCTGATGAAGTCATCAGAAATCTTAAGTCTTCTGTCAAGCTCCTGGGGCAGAGTAGGCTCTGCCTTAAACTGGAGGACTGCATAGTAGCCGGTGCTTTTCTTCTGGATTGGATATGCCAGGTCTCTGAGACCCCAAACATCTGTGTCCAGAACTTCGCCGCCTTCAGAAGTAATAACTTCTTTGACTCTTTCTACGGCTGCATCCTTCTTTTCATCTTCCAGCATTGGATCGATGACGAACATGATTTCATAGTTTGTCATTTTTTCACCTCCCTATGGACATATAATGGCGCTGATTCTCTCAGCGCAGAGATTCTCACGCAATTCTGCGTGCCTATGTATTATGCATCAAAACCCTTATGATTGCAAGGCTTTTCGCCCCAAAACCGGCTATTTTTTACTTTTTCCCATAGACTTTTCTTGTGTAGAAGTTTTCCCCTTTTTCCTAAGGCTCCCACCCCCAATATATAGTTGTTTGCTCCATATAATCACCACAAGAAAACTATTATTTTGTGATTTCCCTTATTAGCCTCCATAATGTATACTGTTTGGTGGAAAAGGAGGGATTGAATATGTCTAATTCCAATAAACCAACTCTCGTAATAATGGCCGCCGGTCTGGGAAGTCGTTTTGGTGGACTTAAGCAGATTACACCTATAGGAGACAACGGGGAAATTATTTTGGATTTCTCCCTTTACGACGCTTGGAAGGCGGGCTTTGAAGATGTGGTTTTGATCATAAAAGAAAAAAATCGGAAGGATTTCGACAATCTTTTAAGCACCAAAGCAGGTAGCAAGCTGAATATCCGCTATGCTTATCAGGATCTTTCGGACATTCCCGAAGGCTTTGCAATTCCCGAAGGAAGGGAAAAGCCCTGGGGCACCGGCCATGCTGTTCTCTCCGCAAGAAAGCTGATTGACGGCCCCTTTGCTGCCATCAATGCAGACGACTACTACGGCCCGACCGCATTCCAGGTGATGTTCGACTTTCTGAAGGATGCCTGTGACGATCAAAAGCATCAGTATTCCATGGTTGCCTACGAGCTGAGCAAAACTTTGTCCGAGAACGGCACCGTTTCCCGCGGCGTTTGTCAGGTGTCAGAAGAGGGCAAGCTGCTTTCGGTTAGGGAAATGAAGGAGCTTAAGCGAGTGGAAGGCACAATCAAGAATCTTGAAGAGGGTGCGGAAGAGTCCCTTGAAGATAAAACTCCGGTTTCCATGAATTTCTGGGGATTTACCGGATCAATGATGGAAGAACTGGGAGAGAGATTCCCCGCCTTCCTTCACGAAACCTTGGACGAGGATTCTCCCAAAAAAAATCTCCTGAAGGGAGAGTATCTCCTTCCGGAGGTTGTAAATCAACTTCTTAAGGACGACAAAGCAGAGGTTACGGTTCTTCACTCTTCCGATAAATGGTTCGGCGTTACTTATCCGGAAGACAAAGAGGGCGTGACAAAGGCCATCAAAGCCATGAAGGCCGCCGGGCTTTATCCCGCAGGCCTTTGGGCCGATTAAGAAGTGGAGTTTTTAGGACTCCGCCGTTCTAACCATGGTGCAAAGCGGACAGCCGTCCTCGCCGCGGAGTGCAGTCTCAACTACTTCTCAGCGTCCCAATCGTGAATATATCCTTCGCCCTTCTTCGGAAGGGCGTTTCTTATTATGTCGTAGACCTTATCAGGCAGCTCCGCCAGTTGGGTTCTGTCCATATGGGCGGTTTCGATAGCAGGATGGATTGTGACTGAAGCTGTTGCACGGGGATTGAAGACTCCCGTTTCCTCGAAAAACAGATGGGTTCCGTTAATGGTAATTGGAACCACGAGAACCTTTGCCTTGGCTGCCAGCTTGAAGCTTCCCGGCTTGAACTCATCCATTCCTTCTCCGCAGCTTCGCTTTCCCTCGGGAAAAATCACCAGAGAGAATCCTTGTTTAATAAGCTCCGCACCTTCGTTGATGGTCTTAAGAGATTCCCTGGCATCCCCTCTGTTGATGAAGAGACCCCTTATTCTCAACACCCATTTGGACATCAAAGGAACCTTGCTGAATTCCTCCTTGGCGATGAGTCCGATTTGCTTTCCTTCCAAGGCCTTCGCCAATGCCATTACATCAAAGTAGGCCTGATGGTTGGCAATGAAAACACAGGGTTCCTCCGGAATATTCTCCCTGCCTGATACATCAAATTTAAGACCGTAGATCTTAATAAGATTTTCAATCCAATAGGTCTCCGCCTCAGCAATGGCCGCTCTTTCTTTTTCGTAGCGCCCGTGCTCTTTATGGGTATCGATTCTTAATCCAAACTTTCTCGAGATTCTGACAACGGATCCCGCCAGTCTTATAAAAGGTATAAGATTTCCTGCGATTTTCAAGGCATTCCTCCATCCATAAACTTAATAAATAATAACACAAAAAATATGTCTAAATCCAGTTTTAATGGGTATAAGTCCTATGGCGCCGGAGACGCGGCGCAGGGTGGTGTATCAAAACTCAACACCGCTTCAATCAAGAAAGGAGATACCATGAGCAAAGTATATGTATGCAGCGCCTGCGGTTATGAATACGACCCTGCAGTAGGCGATCCGGAAAACGGAATCAAGCCCGGAACACCATTTGAGGAGCTTCCCGAAGATTGGACCTGCCCCTTATGCGGACTGGGCAAAGAAGTTTTCGAAGAGAAGGCGGAATAATCCACCGGACAATACATCGAAAAGGATTAAATGGGCATTATGCCCTAAACAAAGCCGATTAAAAACAGGATTCACATTCTATTTGATGGGAATCCTGCTTTTTTATACTCTTTTCCCATGGAATAATCACGAAAAATAAGAAAAACCCCATGAAGATGGGGATTTTGTTAATATATCTGTTTTTCCCATGGAAAATTACTTATAAAAAGGCGTTTTCCCCACGGGTTAATTCTATTATTTAAGTTCACGTCTAGAACCTACGGTCAAATCTATAATTTAAGTTAAAGTCTAAAACCTACGGTTAGATCTATGATTTAGTCTACGTCAAAAATCTACGATTAGTTCGTTCTAAGATTTAAGGCTAAAATATAAGTCTTCAGGCGAAATGTCGCCAAGGGCTTTCCGACGCCTTAGCCTTCGATTGCGTCGATTGCTTTGATGATAGCTGTTCTGAAGCCCTCTTCCTCAAGGGCGGAGACTCCGCGGATTGTGGTTCCGCCGGGTGAGCATACCGCATCCTTCATGGCACCGGGGTGTTGGCCGGTTTCAATCTGCATGGCGCCGGTTCCCGAAATCATCTGGGCTGCCAATCTATAGGCGGTATCCCTTGTAAGTCCGTATTTAACTCCCGCATCTCCCAAGGCCTCTATGAACATGGCCGCAAAGGCAGGTCCGCAGCCGGACAGGGTTCCCGCAACGGACAGAAGTTTGGACTCCACGAACTCCAGCTGGGCAATGGAAGAAAAGATATTCTTAAATGCCTGAAGCTGTTCGTCCGTTAAGCTATGCTTCTTCTCGCAGACGAAGATTCCTCTTCCCACGGAAACGGGAGTATTGGGAATGGTTGATATGTGATTGGTTCCTTCAATAAGGAAATCCTCATAGGTATTGAAATCGCAGCCTGCGGCAATTGAAACCACAGCCTTTCCAAGGAGCAGGTGCTTAACCGGTTCCAAAACCGTTCTGACCATATAGGGCTTTACCGCGATTATGATCATATCGGAATTGTCTATGGTTTCTTCCGCTGCTTCGCAGGCATTGATGCCTCTTTCTTCCGTATTGTCCAGAAGCTTCTCCCAGTCCTTGGCGCAGGCATAGATCTTCTTGGGGTCTACCGCTTCGGCTTTGATGAGACCGTCGCAGATGGCTCTACCCATATTCCCAAATCCTATGAATCCAAGTCTTATATTGCTATTAATCATATTTCCTCCTTGGTTCCCTTAAGCTCTTTCGTGACCGTGGAGCTCTGCTCTGAACTTCTTAACTATGCTTTTTTCCGCTCTTGAAACCGTCATTTGGGACACTCCCAATTCCTTGGCAATTTCGGACTGAGAGCGGTTTTTTAAGAATCTCTCGTTGAATATGAATTGGTGTTGGTCGTTTAGACCGCCCACCACCTTGTCGATTATTTCGGAAATCTCTACTCTGTCATAGCCTTCTTCATCAAAGCCGGTATACTTCTCAAGGAAGGCGCTGTCTCCGTCCTCCCCCGCATCATCAAAGGTCTTATCCAGGGAGTAGGTGCCGTAGGCTCTTCCTCCTTCCATGGCTTCAAGGATTTGCTCCTGGGTGAAGCCGGTGATTTCGGCTATTTCCGGAACCGTTGGAGTTCTTTGGTTTTCGGAATAGAATTGATCCGATACCTCCTGAACCTTGGCGGCAATTTCTTTTAGGCGGCGGGGAACCTTTAGGCTCCACTGCTTGTCGCGGAAATATTTTTTTATTTCCCCTAGAATAGTCGGGGTGGCAAAGGAGCTGAATTCGAAACCCTTTGACGGGTCGAATCTTTCCACGGCAGAAACCAGGGCAAGGGCTCCAACCTGATAAAGGTCATCGTAGTCCACGCCTTTTCCCAGGTATTTACGAATTAAAATATCAACCATATAGAGATTCTTCTCCACTATGGCGTTTCTATTTTCTATCGTTGGGTTTTGTTTGTAGGCATCAAACAATTCCTGGTCTACCATTTCTTACTCTTTTCGCTTTAGTTATAGTCTTTTCATCATATTGATGAACTTATGTCCGGCACTGTCGTGACCGAATTCAACACAACTCATGAGGGAACGAATCATGATGATTCCAATATCACCTTCTTGAGGACAGTTCTTGCAGGGACTGCTCTTTTCAAGGGTATGCTTGTCGCAGGCGTCTATTATCGTAACCTCAAAGCTTCCCCGGTCCACATTGAATTCCAGCTCGTATCTGTCGCTATATCCTTCCTGTCCGTGGCAGGATACGTTCTTGCATGCTTCAACGACGGCCAGCTTTATGTCCTCTGCTTCATCCAAATCAAAACCTGCCATGGCTGCAAGAGAGCCGGTGGTAAGTCTTATCATGGTCATATACTCGGGCTTTCCCGGAATAGTAATTTTTAGGTTGTCCATAACTTCCTCCAAAACCTAATACATAGAAAAGCATTTCTATTATACTATATTTCCATTTTCTTTGAAAATAAAACAAGAGCCCCGAATTTAAGGAGCTCTTTGTTTCGGTTTTATTATGTTATATCACGGCTTATTCCTGGTCGCCTATTTCAAGCTGTTCGCCGTCGTCCACCTTTTTGCTTTTGGCAGACTTGGAGGACTTGACGGATTTACCGCCTTTTCCTCCCTTGCCGGAGTCTTCATCATTAGAATTTCCGGAGTCAGAGCTTTCTTCATCATCTTCCCTGAGTGCCTTGGCCATTGCCACAATGGTGGTTCCTTCTTCCACCTTCATGATCTTGACCCCCTGGGTGGCACGTCCAAGGACGGATACTTCCTTGGCTCTGGTTCTGATGATGATTCCGTCGGAGTTAATCATGAATACCTCGTCGTCTTCATCAACTACCATGGCGCCGATAAGGGCTCCCGTCTTCTTGAACTTATTCTTGTCGTAGGTGAGCATTCCCTTGCCGCCTCTGGTCTGTTGCTTGTAATCCTCAACGGGAGTACGCTTTCCGTAACCGTTTTCAGTTACTACCAGGAGCTGCTGCTTGGGCTCAACCAATTCCATGGCAACAACCTCGTCGTCCTTATCAAGCTTGATGGCTCTTACGCCGGCTGCAACTCTTCCCATGGGTCTTACATCCTTTTCATCAAAGCTGATGCACTTACCCTGCTTGGTTACGATGATTACCGTATTGCTTCCGGTGCTTTACTTGATGCCGATAAGTTCGTCGCCCTCCTGAAGGTTGATGGCGATAAGGCCTGTGGATCTCTTGGTATCAAAATTATCAAGAGATGTCTTCTTAATCTGGCCCTGCTTGGTTACGGCAATTAGGTATTTCTCCGAAGAGAAGTCCTTAACGGGGATAACCGCCGTAATTCTTTCTCTCTGAAGGAGATTCAGGAAATTGATTGCCGGTGTTCCCTTGGCTGTTCTACTTGCCTCGGGTATTTCGTAGGCCTTAATCTTATGGGCCTTACCCGTATTGGTGAAGAACATTAGATGGTCGTGGGTGGAAGTCATAATCAGGTCACGAACAAAGTCGTTTTCCCTGGTTGTGATTCCCGTGATTCCGCGGCCGCCTCTCTTCTGAGCCTTATAGGTATCTGCCGGAACTCTCTTTACATAGCCCAGGTGGGTCAATGTAATTGCTACGTTCTCTTCCTCAACCAGATCCTTTTCGTCAAGCTCGCCCTCGTCCTTTACAATCTTGGTACGACGCTTGTCTCCGTATTTCTTTTTGATTTCAAGAAGCTCGTCTTTGATAACTCCCATGAGAAGCTTCTCATCGTTAAGAAGAGAATTGTAGTAAGCGATTCGCTCCATCAATTCCTTGTATTCCGCCTCGATCTTTTCTCTTTCAAGGCCCTGGAGTCTTGCCAGTCTCATGTCCAGAATGGCCTGGGCCTGGATTTCGGAAAGCCCGAAACGAGCCATTAATTTTTCCTTGGCGTCGTTATAGGATTCTCTGATGGTCTTGATTACTTCGTCGATATTGTCCAGAGCAATGCGGAGACCTTCCAGGATATGAGCTCTTGCCTCGGCCTTGCTCAGGTCGAACTGGGTACGCCTTGTAACTACTTCTTTTTGGAACTTCAGGTATTCAACCAGGAAGTCTCTCAAGGTAAGAAGCTTAGGCTGTCCGTCAACCAGGGCAAGCATGATCATGCTTACGCTGTCCTGAAGCTGGGTGTGTTTGAAGAATCTATTGAGAGTGATCTGAGGATTTGCATCTCTCTTAAGCTCAACAACTATTCTTATTCCCTCGCGGCTGGACTCATCTCTGATTGCCGCAACACCGTCAACCTTTTTGGAGCTTACCAGCTCGGCCATCTTTTCGATAAGCCTTGCTTTGTTCACCATATAGGGAATCTCGGTGATGACAATCTGCATCTTGCCGCCCTTAACCTCTTCGATTTCCGTGACGGCTCTTACCTGGATTTTGCCCTGACCTGTTTCGTAGGCTTCTTTCATTCCCGCCTTGCCAAGGATCTGAGCTCCCGTTGGGAAGTCGGGTCCCTTTACGATCTTAAGCAGGTCCGCAACGGTGCTGTCCGGCTCGTCGATCATCTGAACGGTAGCGTCGATTATTTCGCTTAGATTGTGAGGCGGAATAGAGGTTGCCATACCAACGGCAATACCGTTACTTCCGTTTACCAAAAGGTTTGGATAGCGGCTGGGCAGAACCTCCGGTTCCTTTTCCTCTCCATCAAAATTATCTCTGAAGTTTACCGTGTCCTTATCTATGTCTCTGAGCATTTCCAGAGCAAAGTGGGACATTCTGGCTTCCGTATATCTCTGGGCAGCGGCCCCGTCTCCGTCGATTGAACCGAAGTTTCCGTGGCCGTCAACCAGCATATATCTCATGGAGAAGTCCTGAGCCATTCTTACCATGGCATCATAGATGGAGCCGTCTCCATGGGGGTGGTATTTACCCATTACTTCACCCACGATACGGGCGGATTTTTTATGGGGTTTGTCGGGAGTAACTCCGAGATTACCCATACCGTAGAGAATACGGCGGTGTACCGGCTTAAGCCCGTCTCTTACATCAGGGAGAGCACGTCCTACTATTACGCTCATGGCGTAGTCACGGTAGGACTTCATCATTTCGTCTGATATTTCGTGAAGCTCTAATTTCTTATCTTCAATCAAATCTGCCATCTATTCTCCCTCCCTTCTTAAATGTCTATATCCGCGTACTGGGCGTTTTCTTCTATGAAGGCCTTACGAGGGGGAACCTTGTCTCCCATCAAAATATTGAATACCTCGTCGGCTCTTGCGGCGTCTTCCAAAGTGATCTGGATAAGAGTTCTGTTGTTATAGTCCATGGTGGTTTCCCAAAGCTGGTGGAAGTCCATTTCACCAAGACCCTTATATCTCTGGATGTCTATCTTTCCGCTCTTCTTCTTAAGCTCTTCCATAAGCTTATCCTGTTCAGGCTCGGAATAGGTATAGTAAACGTCCTTGCCCTGCTTGGTCATGAAGAGTGGAGGCTTTGCTGCATAGACATAGCCGCCTTCAATAAGGGGTGTCATATGACGGAAGAAGAAGGTGAGGAGGAGGGTTCTGATATGAGCTCCGTCCACGTCCGCATCTGTCATAATGATAATCTTATGATAGCGAAGCTTGTCGGCGTTGAACTGGTCTCCCACACCGCAACCGAAGGCGGTAATCATATTCTTGATTTCTTCGGAACCCAGAACCTTATCAAGCCTTGCTTTTTCAACGTTAAGAATCTTACCTCTTAAGGGCAGGATTGCCTGACGCTTTCTGTCTCTTCCCTGCTTGGCGGATCCACCGGCGGAGTCACCCTCTACCAGGAAGATTTCCGAAAGGGCGGGATCCTTCTCGGAGCAGTCAGCCAACTTTCCGGGAAGGGATGTGCTTACCAGGGTTTCCTTTCTTACGGTTTCTCTGGCCTTACGGGCAGCTTCTCTTGCGCGGGATGCCTGGAGACATTTTTCGATAATCGCCTTAGCTTCCTTGGGATGCTCGTCCAGATAGGCTGTAAGATTGTCGTTGGTCGCTGTTTCAACAAAGCCTCTAACCTCGGAGGTTCCCAGCTTGATCTTGGTCTGGGATTCGAACTGAGGTCTCTCAAGCTTTACGGAAACGATTCCCGTTAAACCTTCTCTTACGTCGTCGCCGGAAAGGGCTGCATCCTTTTCCTTAAGGTATTTATTCTTTCTGGCGTAGTCGTTGATACATCTTGTTATTGCGGAGCGGAAGCCTGCCAGGTGTGTACCACCTTCTATGGTGTTGATATTGTTTGCATAGGTAAGTACCAGCTCGCTATAGGCGTCTGTATACTGCATTGCAACTTCAACTTCCATATTGTTTTTCTTTGCAACTTCAAAATGGATTACATCCTTATGAAGAGCTTCTTTATTCTTGTTGAGGAATTCAACGTATTCCTTGAGACCGCCCTCGTAGAAGAAGGTTTCTTTTTTCTTCTTTCCCTCTCTCTCGTCGGAGATGCTTATCTTCAGTCCTTTGTTAAGGAAGGCCATCTCTCTTAGACGGTGCATCAAAGTGCTATAGTCGTAATTGGTGTCTTCAAAGATTTCCGGATCGGGCCAGAAGGTGGTCTTGGTTCCGGTGCCCTTTGCTTCGTCTATTATTTCAAGGGGTCCTTGGGCTTCGCCGCGAATATATTCCTGGCGATAGAGATTTCCGTTTCTCTTAACCTCAACAACCATGTTTTTCGACAAAGCGTTTACTACGGATGCACCTACACCGTGGAGACCGCCGGATACCTTATATCCGCCTCCACCGAATTTACCGCCCGCATTAAGCTTGGTGTGAATAATTTCAACACCGGACATACCGTATTCTTCGTTGATATCTACAGGCATACCACGACCGTTATCTTCAACGGTTATGGACCCGTCTTCGTTGATGGAAACTTTGATTTGGGAACAGAATCCCGCAAGTGCTTCATCAACACTGTTATCCACTACCTCATACACCAGGTGATGGAGTCCGCTGGGACCGGTGGAACCGATATACATACCGGGACTCTTTCTTACCGGCTCTAACCCTTCCAAAACCTGGAGTTGCGCAGTGGTATACTGATTGTTTGCACTCTTGTCTGCGCTCATTTTTACCCCTTTCCTTTTGAAAAAAACTACTATTATATATAGAACATATATAAGACATATTATAAGCCCTACCATATATAGTAGAGCCACACGAAAATATTACCACAAAATCGGCTATTTTGCAAGAAAAATAAAAGGAAGGGGAAATAATTAAATAAATCATAAAAAAACCCGCCTAAGCGGTGTTTTTAATTCTCTCAATGCTATTTTTTTAAGGGATATACCTATTTCTTTATTTCTTTTCTATTTTTCCCTTTTTCACATGGTAAACGGAGGCCTCTAAAAACCTATCCAAAATAGACTTATCCATCTCCGTTGTGGTGATAAATATCTGGTTGTTTTTTATGGTGTCAATAAGATATTCCTGGCGGCTTAAATCAAGTTCGCTCATTACATCATCAAGAAGGAGAATGGCATCCTCTCCTGTTTCCTCTTTTATCAAATTGATTTCGGCCAGTTTGATTGAAAGGGCGCAGGTTCTCTGTTGACCCTGGGATCCGAAATTTCTCATATTAACATCATTCACATAGAAGATTATATCGTCTCTATGGGGGCCTACATTGGTGGTTCTCAGTTTAAGATCCGTGGCATGGGATTTTTTTATCTGCTCGTAGAGAAATTCTTCCTGCTCATCAAAAATATCAAAAACCCTCACGTTGGGATCGTATTCTATCAAGAGACTTTCCGCACCGTCTGTTATACCGCTATGTATTTCTGCGCTATACTTTGATATGTCTTTGATGAAGGCATCTCTTAAGGATATTATTATTGCGCCGTATTTTGCCAGTTGACTGTCCCAAATATCAAGAATTTCCGGATCTATCTTTTTTTCTTTAAGATAGGCATTTCTCTGTGTCAGAGTTTTTTTATAGTCGTTAAATGCGCTTAAATACTGAGGGGATATTTGACAAAGTTCCCGGTCAATAAACTTCCTTCTCTTCTCCGGATCCTCTTTAACCAGCTTAAGATCCTCCGGTGAAAATACAACAAAGTATATATTGTTTAGAAGCTGGGAGGATTGTTTTAGGTTTTTACCGTCTTTTTTTATGAATTTTTCCGCAGCGGTCTTTCCTTTTGTTTTTAGGAGAATTTCAACGGAAGTATCCAAATAGCTTTTATGTACATATACCTTAACCTTAGCTTCTTCCTTTTTAAACTGAATCATCTCATGGTCGTGATTGGTACGAAAAGAGCGACCTATCTGGGATAGATAGATTGCCTCCAATAGATTAGTCTTTCCTTGGGCGTTTTTTCCTAAGATAAGATTTACATTCTTATTAAAGGATATATTAAGCTCTTCGTAGTTTCTGAAGTTTTTAAGTTCAAGTTTGTATATATACATTCTTTCTTAGTTATAAATCTTTACGGGGAGAATAATATAAGCATATCTATCTCCATCAACAGGTCTTACCAAACAAGGTGTTCTGCCGGTGTTGAATTCCATCATTATCTGTTCGTCATCAATAACTCTTAACATATCCATAACATATTTGGAGTTAAAACCTATTTCCAAATCTTCTCCGTCCTTGGTAATCATTATTTCTTCTTTTACATTACCTTCTTCGGATCTGGAAGTAATAATCATATTATTATCTTCAAGGGATATTTTTATGAGATTATTCTTTCCTTCTTTAGAGAAGATAGAAGCTCTTTCTACGCTTTCAATAAGGTCATGTTTATTAACCTTAACCTTTATAGCTGTTTCCTTCGGAATAATATCTTGATATTTAATAAAGTCTCCGGCTATCAATCTCATAATAACCTTTGTTTTATCAATAAGAAGGATGGCACTTTTACTATCCACCATGAACTTCATATCTTCATCTTCGCTTCTTCCGTCTTTTTCACCTATAATCTTAACTATATCATTCATTATTCTTGAAGATATGATTATATTTCTATTTTCGGCATTTACTGAATTTTCCTTTGCTATTGCCATTCTATATCCATCGATAGCAACCATCTTAAGACTGTCCTTTTTAAGTTCAATAAGTACGCCGGTAATAACACCCTTTGTTTGATCTATACTGGAAGCAAAGGATGTTTTTCTAACCATATTGGTGAACATCTTTTTATTAAAAGATAGAGTTATTTTATCTTCGTCGGTGTTTTTAATATTTACAAATTCATCAGCCTTCATACCTGTGAGGTTATAGAAGGATTTTAAACTCTTTATGTAAAGAACATCATCATCAACCTCTACGGTAAGATCTTCTCCCGGTAATTTTCTGATAATATCACTAAAAAGTTTAGCAGGCGCAATAATAGATCCTTCTTCACCGTTTACTATTTTAATTCTATCTTCTATGGTTATATCCATATCGGATGCGGTAAGAATAAGCTCATCACCTTCTATCTTTAGAAGAATACCTTTTAAGGATGGAATTGTAGTTCTTGAGCTAACGGCTTTTGAAACTATATTTAATGATTTCGTCAGCTCCTGTCTGTTGCAAATAAACTTCATAAAAACCTCCGTGATAACTCTATTTATTTTATATATTTATATATATTAATTATAATAAGGGCTGTGGATAATTATGATAAATCTTATAACCCTTAAAAATCAACGGTTCCGGATTATTATAAATTATACTAACTCTTATAATAATCACTTAATGAATTTAGGATAATATATTATTCTTAATGGTGTCTATTGATTCCGCCAGCTCCTTATCTATTTTTATATCATCCTCTATCTTATCACAAGCGTGCTTAACTGTAGAATAATGTTTATTACCAAATATCTTTCCTATCTGAGGAAGAGAATAATTGGTTAATGTTCTACATAAATACATAGCAATCTGCCTGGGATATGCAATACTTATCTTCCTTGTTTCGGAATCTAGATCGCTTATTTTGATTTTATAGTATTTACATACTGCTGATTTAATCTTTTCCGGAGTAATAATATCGTTGGA
>CAJOQI010000045.1 GCA_905236895.1 uncultured Peptostreptococcaceae bacterium
GGACTCTCTGGTTCTCATGATGACCGCTTGCTTGGTAGATGTGGAAGAAATCACATCCAGAAGAGTTAACTCCCTTTCTCCCTTCGGACCTGTTGTTATGGAAGAGCAGGGAATCGGAATCAGCGTAGAGGAGTTCAAAGAAAGAAAGGCCAACGGAACCATGAGCGGTCACGTAGGCTTTGCTGAATCCGTGGGAATGATTGCAGAAGGTCTTGGCCTTAAGGTAAGTGAGTTCAGCCAGGACATGAACCCCATCACAACAGACGTTGACAGAAAGAGCCCCTATGGCTTTGCCGCCGCCGGCACCTGCGCAGGAGTTGCAATGACAGCCGAAGCGGTTCTCTCCAACGGCATGAAGGTTCATATGGATCACCCACAGCAGATTGAGCCGGAGCAGGTTGGTGTTCAGACCGGTGACTATGTAATCATCAAAGGAACCCCAAATGTTAACCTGGTTAACAGCCCGGAAATCGAAGGCGGTCTCGGGACCATCGCCATGTGCGTAAATATGATTCCTCAAATCATCAACGCAGACCCGGGTCTTAAGACCATGATCGATCTGCCCCTCCCAAGAGCTCTTATGGGAGACATTAGAGACAGAATCAATCCCGAGAAGAAAATCGTAAAATGATCGCACAATAAAAAACCAAAGAACAGGGCCAGCCCTCCAAAAGCCGGCAACCCAATAAACAGAACGGAGAAAGAAATGATAAAGAAAGGTGAATGGGTACGCATCCATGCGGTAGTCCTTAAATCCGAAGAGAGAACAGGGAAGATTCCCGAGGACACCAAGAAATGCGACCTGGAAATGTGGACCAAGGGAACCCTTCTTCATGACGCGGAAATTGGCGACGAAGTTGAAGTTGAAACCGCAGTTGGAAGAATAGCCAAGGGAACCATTATAGAAGCACATCCTTATTACACTCACAGCTACGGAAAATTCGTTCCGGAGATTATTGAAATCGACAAGCAATTACGTGAACTCATGGGAGGTGACAAATAATGGCACTTAAAAAAGACTATGATTCCGTAATGGGAAGATCCAATGAAATAATGAAAGAAGCTCTGGGCCTGGACTATAAGGAATTCGAATCCGGATCCGTTGCCTTTGATTACGAGGCGCTGATGAGATCCACCGGATATACCCTTGAAGAGGTTTCGAGGATTCAGTCCCGGACCGCCGTTGGCAACACTCCTTTGATTGAGCTTAGAAATATTTCCGCCCTTGCAAGAAAATATGCCAAGCCGGGTTACGGTGCTCGCATCTTTGCAAAGGACGAAGCAGCCAATGCTTCCGGTTCCTTCAAGGCTCGCCGTGCAGCCTGTGCCGTAGCCCACGCCAAGAAGCTGGGCTATAAGGGAGTAATCGCAGCCACCTCCGGTAACTACGGTGCTGCCGTTGCATCCCAGGCAGCAATGCAGGGACTTAAATGCATAATCGTTCAGGAATGCTACGACTCCCACGGAGTAGGCCAGCCTGAAATCGTTGAGAAGGCTCGTAAATGCGAAGCCTACGGAGCGGAAGTTGTTCAGCTTACCGTGGGACCCGAACTCTTCTATACCTTTCTCTCGATTCTTGAGGACATGGGATACTTCAATGCATCCCTCTATTCTCCCTTTGGAATCGCTGGAGTTGAAACCCTGGGCTATGAAATCGCAACCCAGTGCAGAGAAATAGTTGGAAAAGATCCGGACATGGTAGTCTGCACCAACGCAGGCGGCGGAATGATGACGGGAACCGCTCGCGGCCTCATCAAAGCCGGCGCCCTTGACACAACCCTGGTTGCTGCCTCTATCGATTTGACGGGGCTTTCCATGGCTTCAGATCTTCAGTTCAACAAAAAGTCTTGCACCACGGGACATACGGGATTCGGTGTTCCCTATGCCACAGACCCGGATCACTCCGACGTTCCAAGAAGTGCCGCAAGACCCTTAAGATATATGGACCGTTATGTAACCGTAAAGCAAGGAGACGTAATGTACGCGACGGAAATGCTGGCAAATCTTGAAGGCCTTGAAAGAGGTCCCGCAGGAAATACAGCTCTTGCCGCTGCCTTCTCCCTTGCCCAGGAACTTCCCGAGGATGCGGTTATCGTAATCAGCGAAACGGAATATACGGGAGCAGGCAAGCATATTCAGCCACAACTTTCCTTTGCTCGTGAAAACGGAATCGATATAAGATTCGGCGATCCCGATCTAGAGGATAAGCCGGGAGAGAATCTGATTCTGCCAAAAGATCCCAGCTACATAAGAGCAATCGATGCGGACCTTAATCGTTTCCGCAAATCCTTAATCAAAAAGTCCTGCGAGAAATACGGAGTGACTGAACCAACGGAAGAGGATCTTATATTCCTGGCAGAAGAAACCAAGACCAATATTGAGTTTGTAAAGGAAACCCTGGGAATATAGCTCCGGAAAAAACATCTGAGAATTAATCCGGACCTGAATAAAAGAATCATAATAAAAGAATTGTAATTAAGACGGGAGATAGAAATGATAAGAGAAGATGATTTTGAAGAAAGAAGAAAGCATATAGCCAATCTTTCCGACGAAGAACTTTACAACAGATTCTGGGAGCTTACGGCCCAGGTAGTGGAGCCTCTTCTGGAGCTGGGTCGCAAGAATACCACACCCTCTGTTGAAAGAGCAGTGCTTCTTCGTATGGGAGTATCCTCTTTGGATACACAGAAGATAGTGGAAGGCTGCATGGATAACGGTCTTATGGGTCATGGCGCAGGTCATGTGGTCTATAAGATTGCCAACCTAAAGGGCATCTCCATAAGAGAAGCATCCGAGAGACTTGCCAAGGGCGAGTTCTGGGAAGATGCGGTTAAGGCATTCAGAAAGGGGGCCAAGTAAGATGGTAGATATGTATGGCATCAAGCTTGAACCCAACGAAAAATTGGATGTTCGAGAAATACTTAAAGACCTTGATAAGTATGAACCCCGTCGCAGAGGCTGGCATTGGAGGGAGCCGGTTCCAAATCTTGAAATGGGACCCTTCACCTATAGCGATTGCACGGAACCCTTGAAGAACAGCGTGGGCCTTCCGCCGGCAAAATTCTTTGGTGATATCGATCCTCAGCCCCTTCCGGTAATAACCACGGAAATCGCTTCCGGTCGTTTTGAGGACGACATCCGCCGTATGAGAATGGCGGCATGGCATGGCGCAGATCACATCATGGTTATCCGCCATATGGGTCAGTCCCATATCGACGGCCTTATGGAAGGAACACCTCAGGGTATCGGAGGAATCCCCGTAACCCGTAAGCAGGTAAGAGCCCAGAGAAAAGCCCTCGATATCATAGAGGACGAGGTTGGTCGTCCAATCAATTACCACTCCTATGTATCCGGCGTTGCGGGACCCGACGTTGCCGTAATGTTTGCGGAAGAAGGCATCAACGGCGCCCACCAGGATCCCCAGTACAATGTTCTCTATAGAGATATTAACTGCGTTCGTGCCTTTGTTGACGCCTGCGAATCAAAGAAGATAATGGCCTGGGCCGACATCCTTCAAATCGACGGAGCCCATAACGCCAATGCCACCGCAAGAGAGGCATGGAAGGTAATGCCTGAGCTTATCGTTCAGCACGCCATTAACTCTCTCTTCTCTGAGAAGGTTGGAATCAAGCCGGACCACATCTCTCTTTCCACCGTACCGCCTTCGGCAACACCGGCACCTTGCCTTAAGCTGGACCTTCCATATGCAGTTGCCCTTCGCGACATCTGCGGAAGATATAAGATGAGAGCACAGCAGAATACCAAGTATATATGCTCCTCCGTAAGAGAGGCCACCGTAACACACGTTCTCAATATGATGATTTCCAAGCTGACCAGCGCGGATATTCAATCCACCATCACTCCCGACGAGGGAAGAAACGTTCCTTGGCATATATATAATATGGAAGCCTGCGACAATGCCAAGCAGGCCTTAATAGGCATGGACGGTCTCATGGAGATGGTTGAACTGAAGAAGGACGGTTATTTAAGAGATGAAGCAAGAGACATCAAAGAAAGAGCGCTGCTCTTCATGGAAGAAATCGTAGAAGTAGGCGGATACTTCAACGCCGTTCAGGAAGGCTTCTTTGTTGACTCCGCCAAATATCCCGCCCGCAACGGCGACGGAATAGCCCGTAAAATCGAGGGCGGCGTAGGCTACGGATATATCTTCGAAAGAGAAGAGGACTATATGGCTCCCGTTACCGCCCACTTTGGTTATAACAATGTGGAGCAGTACGGCGGAGATCCGGAGAACCCCTCGGCTCTTATCGGCGGATGCACCTTCGAAGACAGAAGCAAAATCGTCTATATCGACGAGATCAATCCCGATGACGAAGACTGCGTAAACGTTCGTCTTGATAAGGTTAAGAAGTATCTGGACGGAGACGCAATCAAGCCGGAGATGGAATGGTGCGGAGACGGCGTCATCCTTCTTACCATGATGATCCCCGCAGAACCCAGAACCGCAGAGGCGGTTGCCCTGGAGTTGGGTAGAAGAATGGGTCTTGAGAATCCCGAGGTAAACAGCAAAGAAGTTATGCAGATGGCCGAGGGAACAAGAATTGAAATGAAGGGAAAACTGAATATCGACATAGATCCCTCCAATCTCGAGATTCCGCCTGAACCCCATCATCTCTCCGACGCAATTCTCTTCGAAGAATTCAAGGAGCATCCCATGGTTGTTGTTTGCGGAACCGTTGGAGAAGACGAGCACTCCGTAGGACTTCGTGAGATAATAAATATCAAGCACGGTGGAATCGAGAAGTGGGGAATCAAAGTAAACTATCTCGGCACCTCCGTTCCCGTTGAGAAGTTGGTTGATGCTGCGGTTGAGCTTAATGCTGACGCCATTCTTGCATCTACCATTATCTCTCACGACAATATTCACTATAAGAATATGAAGAGGATAAACGACCTGGCAATCGAAAAGGGAATCCGAGACAGAGTAATAATCGCCGCCGGCGGAACTCAGGTTGTGCCTGAAGAGGCTCGCAAGACGGGCATAGACGAAGGCTTTGGTCGTGACTCCCACGGAATCGACGTTGCAACCTTCCTCTGCGAAGAGGCAATGCGCCGTCGCGGTGATTTGGCACCGGGAGAAAAGGCCGACGAAAAATTCGGTAAATAGATAAAATGAAGAGGGGCGGCCATGGGGCTCGTCCCTCTTCTGACAAAACCATAAGGTGATTTATGAAAGTAGATGTACTTGTA
>CAJOQI010000046.1 GCA_905236895.1 uncultured Peptostreptococcaceae bacterium
GATTGGACATGTGATAGCTCCTTTCTGTGTCTACAAAATTGTATCAGTTTATGCTATTTCGTGTCCACTTTATTAGTATAGATCCAGCATAATCCGGTAAGAATTATTGGACCGGCCAATGTGGCAAGGAATGGGAAAAGCGTTAGATCCAAAGGAGAGATAATAATTGCGGATATGCTTTATGACGCAGGCTTATCATTTGAGATCGACAGTGAGTTGAAACTTCGTGATGAGGAAGGGAGGACAATCACAAAATATCCTGACTTCACCATAGCGCTGGGAAACAGGACTGTTTATGGGGAGCATCTTGGCAGGATGGAGGAAAAAGAATATGCGGAAGACTTTTGGAGAAGAGTCTATCTGTATTTCCAAAACAATATATGTTTTGGTGAGAATCTCATAGTGACTTGCGACCGCCCCAATCACACTTTTAATTCTTATACTGCGGGCCGAATAGTAGATTTGCTAAAGAGCGAGTAGTATACTAATTCCATAGAAGAAGAAAGTACTAATTCCATAGAAGAAGAAAGATATGTTTTCATTAAGCTCATAAAAAAGATATAATAAGGAGTAAGGCTTAGACTGCAGAAACAAAAGCTGATGCGGTTAAGCAAATACGGAGTTAAACAGAGGAAATATAGATGATAAAAAGAGTACTGGCAGTGATTGTAATTCTGGCAATGATTCTGGGAACGATACTTATGTACGCCTATCGCTACTAATCATGGCGCTAATTCATTATGACTGTCATGGAAAAAGAAGATAAATACCTAATGGGGCAAAT
Source organism: uncultured Peptostreptococcaceae bacterium (assembly GCA_905236895.1). Lineage (GTDB taxonomy): Bacteria > Bacillota > Clostridia > Peptostreptococcales > Anaerovoracaceae > Eubacterium_B. The sequence goes on from CAJOQI010000046.1 coordinate 785, forward strand.
CGAGGATAAGATTAGCCAAGCTGAGGCGGGATATATGGTTACAAGCACCGGCTTTCTTGATCCTCATTCCCATAGTTTGGCTGAGAGGGTCTGTAAGAGCACCGGAACTGCGGGGATAACCAAGGTTTTTACCGGTGGCTATGAGGAGGCGGAGAGAGTTATAATGGTCTGTCTCCCTGACTATGCAGATCTTGCCGAGACCGAGGAAGAGCTTTTGATGGTTATTGAAGCGAAATCAAAGCCCGGATCTCGTCAACTAAGGCACGGCGACTATCTTGGCTCTCTAACAGGGCTGGGGCTTGATCGGTCTGTCATAGGTGATATCCTGGTCAGGCCTGATGGAGCGGATATAATAGTACTTAGGGAAATAGCGGAGTTCCTCATGACCAACTATGCCAAGGCCGGGAAAAGCGAGCTGACTCTACGGGAGAAATCCATAAGAGAACTCATTATCCCTGAGGGAACAAAGACTGAACAAAGCGACACGGTTGCATCCCTTAGACTGGATAATATAGTGGCTTCGGCCTTCGGGTTGTCCCGGGCAAATGCCCAAGAGGCAATTCGGCGAGGAATTGTATTTGTCAATAGCAGAGAAGTTCTTAAAACTGACAGCCCGGTGGAAGAGGGGGACCGCATAGTCCTCAGAGGAAAGGGCAGAGTGGCCATCAAAGAAATCGGCGGCACTTCCAGAAAAGGAAGAATCTACGTTAGATTTATTATTTGGAGTTAAGGATGAGTAAAGTAATAGAAATTGCAGGACATAAAATAGGGGATGGAAACTTTGTTGTAATTGCAGGCCCATGCTCTGTTGAATCGGAAGAGCAGATAGTTGAGATTGCAACAAAGGTAAAGGCAGCAGGAGCTTTCATGCTTAGGGGTGGAGCTTTCAAGCCAAGAACCTCGCCCTATTCCTTCCAGGGCATGGAGGCGGAGGGGCTTCATCTCCTTTCCATTGCAAAGAAGGAGACGGGGCTTCCCTTGGTTTCTGAGATAACCAGCGAGAGTCAATTGGAATTGTTCGAAGATGTTGATTTGATCCAGGTCGGAGCACGAAATATGCAGAACTATGAGCTCCTTAAAGCCCTGGGTCATACCCATAAGCCTATTCTCCTAAAGAGGGGGCTGGCCAGTACTTTGGAAGAACTACTCATGAGTGCGGAATATATTATGGCAGGTGGGAACGACAGAGTTATTCTCTGCGAAAGGGGAATAAGAAGCTTTGATCATTATTCAAGGAATACCTTGGATCTTGCGGCGGTGCCTGCTCTTCACGAAATGACGGAGCTTCCTGTAATTGTGGACCCCAGCCATTCGACTGGAAGGCGGGAACTGGTTAAGTCTATGGCCATGGCGGCAACCGCTGCAGGGGCCGACGGGGTAATGATAGAGGTTCATAACGATCCTGCCAAAGCTCTTTCGGATGGCGACCAGTCCATAACTCCCGAAGAGTTCCAAGAAACCATGGAAATGATAAATAAAATCAGAGAAGCAATAAATTGATGGAAGATAAAGAAAGATAAGTTAGAGTGATATAAAAGGAGGAAGCGATGGAAAAGGTTTTACAGTTTTTGAAGGATGCGGATACATATTATCTTGCAACGGTGGATGATGACCAGCCCAGGGTAAGACCCTTTGGAACCATTAATCTTTTCGAAGGCAAACTGTATATCCAAACCGGAAAGGTAAAGGATGTATCAAAGCAGATTCATGCCAATCCTAAGGTTGAGCTGTGTGCTTTTATGGGTGAGACATGGCTCCGTCTGGCAGGCACTCTGGTTGAGGACGATAGAATCGAAGCAAAGCAGTCCATGTTGGATGCCTATCCCAGACTCCAGGAAATGTATAAGGCTGATGACGGAAATACCGAAGTTTTTTATTTCAAAGACGCCGTTGCTACCTTTAGTTACTTCGCAGCACCACCGGAAATCGTGGAATTCTAAGGGATATGGCAGAAAAAGTTTTCTATGGGAAAATTGAAAATATCGGTGGGACCATAAAGGAAATAGGCTTTGATAATTCCAATAGAATCGCAATTATAACCGATTCCAATGTGGCAGGGCTTTATTTGTCTGCTTGTAGAGAAAGTCTGGAGGCTGAGGGCTATAGAGTCAGTAGCCATATAACCCCCCCCGGCGAGACAAACAAAAATGGAGAGAACTATCTTAAATTGCTGGAGGAAATCGCTGCTATTCCATTGGGAAGGACCGACATGATTCTCGCCTTGGGAGGCGGAGTTGTAGGAGATTTGGCCGGTTTTGTGGCAGCCACATATATGAGGGGAATCAAGC
>CAJOQI010000047.1 GCA_905236895.1 uncultured Peptostreptococcaceae bacterium
TGAACAGGATTATTGAATCCGCCAGCCAAGCAGGGGATTTGGTTGCGGACCCCTTCTGCGGAAGTGGATCCTTTGGCGTAGCGTCAGCCAAGCAGGGAAGGAACTTCCTCATGGCAGATAGCGGTGAGCTTGCCATAGCTGTAACAAGGGATAGACTCATTAAGGAAGGCTTGGACTTTCACCTTTATAAAAGAGGGTAGTGTATGGTAAAATAACAGATGGTCTGCGCCCATAGCTCAGGGGATAGAGTGACACACTCCGAATGTGGAGGCCGCGAGTTCGAATCTCGCTGGGCGCACCAAAAAACGGCATTTCCAAGTGAGATGCCGTTTTTCTTTGTTTCAGTTATAAGTTTTCTAAAGTCCCAGTCCGAAATTGTCCTTTACTCTCTGGAGAGTCTTAATTGCAATGGCATTTGCTCTTTCGGCGCCATCCTTAAGGATGTCTATAAGCTCTTGGGATTCACGGATTTCTGCGTAGAGTTCCTGAATCGGGGCAAGGGCCTCTATGGTTACTTCTACCAGATCCTTCTTGAAATCCCCATAACCTCTTCCTTCGTACTCTTTTTCCAAGTCTTCGATGGACTTGCCGGAGAAGACGCTATAGATATTCATCAGATTGCTGACACCGGGTTTGTTTTCCACGTCGAATTTGATGATGCCGTCGGAGTCGGTGGTAGCCTTCATGATGGATTTCTTGATTTTATTGGCGTCGTCCAAAAGGGAGATGCGGCTGTGGATATTCTCTGCGGATTTGCTCATCTTCTGGGTGGGTTCGTCCAGAGACATGATGCGAGCGCCTTCCTTCATGAAGCGTCCTTCGGGAACAACAAAGGTCTTCTTAACCGTATTGTTTACTCTGATGGCTAGGTCTCTTGTAAGCTCAATATGCTGCTTTTGATCGTTTCCCACGGGAACTACGTCTGTATCGTAGAGAAGGATGTCCGAAGCCATAAGCACAGGATACATGAGAAGCCCTGCAGGTGCGGATTCTTTGTTCTGGCTCTTGGATTTGAATTGAGTCATTCGGAAGAGCTCTCCCGTATAGGCATTGCAGGTGAGAATCCAAGAGAGTTCTGCATGAGCGGGAACGTCGGACTGAACAAAAACGATGGACTTCTTGGGATCAACACCGATGGAAAGATAGAGTGCTGCCACGTCCAGAATATGCTTCCTCAGCTCCTTGGGATCCTGGGGAAGGGTGATGGCGTGCTCGTCAACGATGCAATAGATGCATTCGTGGTCTTCCTGAAGCTCCACAAACTGACGGAGAGCCCCAAGATAATTACCGATATGGATATTGCCGGTAGGTTGAACACCGGAAAAAACGCGTTTCATAATCATTACCTCACTATAATTTCGCTGATTGATACTTTATCATATGAATACGGGGGTAGTCAATTTGACCTTGAAAACACTGAATGTTAAAATGAAAATATCTTTAATAATCTAGTGAAAATGGAGAGTTTTAATGAACGGATACAAGAAGGATTATAAGCTGGAAACCAAATTTCATGAGTTTACCGACCTTCGAGACTTGATCAGAACATCTGCTGAAATTTACGCAGAAAAAATCGCCTTTATTACCAAGATTAAAATGCGAGACGAGGCAAAAAAGATAGAGTATATCAATACTACGTACAGGGAATTATTCGATGAAATGAATGCCCTGGGAACCAGTCTCGTGAACCTGGGACTCAAGGGAGAAAAGATTGCGGTAATAGGCGAAAACAGCTATAAATGGGTGCTGTCATATTTTGCCGTAGCCTGTGGTGTGGGAGTTATAGTGCCCTTGGATAAGCTTCTTCAGAAAGAGGAATTAAAGGGACTTATCGAGAGAAGTAAAGCCAAGGCAATCTTCTGCGATCAGAAACACCATAAGGAAATAGCCGAGATAATGGAGGAAGGCGGAACAGACCTGGAGCTTATCATCGGTCTGGACTATATCCCCGAAAATGGCAAATCTATTCAGGAACTATTGGATGATGGAGCAAAGCTTATAGAAGAAGGCAACAGAGATTATCTTGATGCAGAGATAGATAGGGATGTGATGAACTTCCTTCTCTTTACCTCGGGAACCACTCAGAGCTCCAAGGCTGTAATGCTTTCTCATAGGAATCTTATGAGTTGCAATTACGGAATGAACTGCGAGGAACTTTTCTTCCCCAGTGATGTGAGTATGCTTTTCTTGCCCCTTCACCATATCTACGGAATGGGAGGGCTTTTGATCTTCCTCTCCCAGGGAATTGTAAACGTTTTCTGTGACGGCCTTAAATACATCGTTCAAAATCTTAAGGAATACGGAGTTACGGTTATGATGACCGTACCGCTTCTCCTTGAAAACATCTATAAAAAGATATGGAAGGGAATTGACAAACAGGGCAAGAGGGCTACGGTGGAGAAGGCAATGAAGATAGCCGAAACCACGGAGAAGTTTGGAATCTATAGCAGAAGAAAGCTCTTTAAGAGCATAATAGATCAGATGGGCGGCAAAATGAGATTCTTTATTAACGGCGCAGCGGCCCTTGATCCTGTGGTAGCGAAGGGATTAAATGACTTTGGTATTCTCACTGTTACAGGTTATGGATTAACGGAAACCTCTCCAACCATAGCCAGCGAAACCTATAGATATATTAAGCCTGGCTCTGCAGGAAAGCTTATGCCAAATGTGGAAGCAAGGATAGATAACCCCGATGAGGACGGAATCGGCGAACTGGTAGTGAGGGGCGATAACGTTATGTTGGGATACTACAATAACGAAGAGGCAACAAATGAGGTCCTGGTAGATGGCTGGTTCCATACGGGAGATTTGGCATACTTTGATAATGATGATTATCTCTTCATTACGGGACGTAAGAAGAACGTAATCGTTATGAAGAACGGTAAGAACGTTTTCCCGGAAGAGATAGAGAATTTGATTAACAATCTGCCCTATGTTTCCGAGAGCATGGTCTTCTCCAGGAACAAAGCCAGCGACGTGGTTCTCTGGGTCAAGGTGGTCTACGATCAGGAGTATGCAAAGGAAGAAGATAAGACCCCTGAAGAATTATGTGCTCTCTTTGCAGCAGACCTTGATAAGATTAACGACAGTATGCCCAGCTATAAGATGGTTAAGCATTTCTTCCTTTCGGAGAGACCTACCATCAAGACCACAACTCAGAAGACAAAGCGAAACGACGAGATGATTCAGATCCGTGAGGAACTGGAGGAGAGAGGCCTGTAAATAATGAGGGGAGCAGTAATTGGAACAGCCATATTTCAGATAATCGCAGGATTGATCCTTTGCCTGATTGTTTTCCTCATAATGAGGAAGAAGACCGGCCGTCCCATATCAATCTTCTTTATTGGTGCGGGAACCTGGTTTGTATTTGTGGTAATACTTGAAGCCTTGGTACATAATTTGGTTCTGGTCATGTCTCCCATAGGAGGGACCATAAGGGCTAATATCTTTCTATATGCTCTTTATGGGGGATTTATGGCTGCGCTCTTTGAAGAGGGAGGAAGGTTCGCGGTATTTAAGACTTTGCTTAAGAGGGAGCAGGTAAATGACAATACCGCTCTTATGTGCGGCGCAGGGCATGGTGGATTCGAAGCATTCTTTTTACTGGCTTCCAGCGGCATATCATTAATTGCATATTCAGCCATATTGAATAATCCGGATATGATTCAAGGTGCAGGTCTTGATGATGCAACGCTGGCGCAAGTCCAGGAAGCCATAGCGGGTCTTCAGAATACTTCCGTAATGACCTATGTCTGGTCGGTGATGGAAAGAGTTTCCGCAATAATACTTCACATATCCTTATCGGTTATGGTTTGGTTTGCAGCCAAGGAAAAAATAAAGAAGATTGGACTTTTGGCTCTGGCTTTTTTCTGTCATTTCTTCGTGGACTTTATAACAGCCATTCTGGCAAGCAAAGTACCTATTGCGGTTGTTGAGATGATAATTTTAGCCATGGCCCTGAGTATCGCTTATTTGGCCCTTAGGGTTTGGAAGAAATATAGCAGTCCGCCGGAAGTGGTGTGGAGCACGACTCCAAGAGGAACTGAAGGGGTGAATCCCTACTAGGGAATATGATTGGTTATTGATTAATAAGGTAAAAGTAAGGGGAAAAGCACCGATGGTGCTTTTTTCTTTTTGGCTTGTTTTCGTAAAGGGGAGAATATGGGAAAAAATCCCTGTAAATTAATGGTTGACATAGTATGGGGAAGTGAATAATATGCCCCCAAGGAAGGAGAACCTATGGAGAAGATTTCAGTGAATCTATCGGTAAAAGATAAGGACTTTGAGAGAGCCTTGGGAAGAGGTCTTATGGAAACCGGGAGGATTAACATTAGTCCTATGCCTGAGGCCAAGGTTCTCCTCTTTGATGAAGGGAGGAAGGAATATTGTGAAAAGGCCCTGGTGGATGGCTTTTCGGGTCTAAGGGTTTTGCTAAGAGAAAACCCTGCCAAAGCCTCACGGGGAGAGCAGATTCCTTCCATGTATCGATATACCCCTGCTATAGAAATGGTGTCTCTCCTGGAATACATTCTGGGAAGGGGAGATTCGGAGCAAAGGGAAGAGAGGGCCAAGGTAATAGTTTTAATCTCCGACGAAGGTGGGACGGGGGTATCCACCATAGGGGTCAATCTTGCAAGGCTATTGTCAAGAAAAGATGGAGCCATCTATTTGAATCTCTGTCCCTTTGCCACATCTCCAAAAGAAATCCTATGGGGAGAAAGAGACTTCGTAGGTGGAAAGACTTGGATGAGAATGCTTTACGGATTCAAAAAGGGAAAGAGGGGGCTTCTTCCTGCGGTGACTGAGTCCATTGAAGAAATGACATATATTCCTGCTCCGCATATTAATAATCACGGGGATGGAATAGATGAGGAAATACTGGAAAACCTCCGAAAGGAGGCCTTCGCTGAAGGATATGGATACCTGATTCTTGATATAGGAAGTCATCTGGAGGGGAATAGAAAGAAGTTGGTAGAGAGGGCCTTTAGAGTAGTAGGTGTGAATCCAGGCTACGATTTGGAGATGGAATTGAGGGAAAGATTTGGCGAAAGATTCATCACCATAGTCAATCTTTACAGGGAGGATGCAGTGGAGGTTAAGGGGGATAGACAGGCGGATATACATATCGGTTATTCCCGTCAGCTTGGAAGAAGGAGCTTAGATGAGGAATTGAGAGAAGCTTTTGAAGACCTTGCCATTGCTGTCACGGGGAAGAAGCATGAGACATGAAATAGAACGGGAAATATGGAAGAATCTCACGGAAATCTATGCCAGAAGAGCTTCGGAAGGCATAGATATGGAAGATGAGGAAGGGATAGAAGATGAGATAGAAGATTTGGTTCTTAACCACTATGGGCATCTGGAACTAAAGGATATTGAAACCATTAGCAGAAGGTTATACGGAAGGCTTAAGGGGGACCTGGGACCGCTGTCCTATCTCCTGGAGGATAGGGAGATAACGGAAATCATGATAAATGGTCCAAAGGATGTCTTTTATGAGAAGAAGGGGGCTCTATATTGCCTTGGAGAGGGTTTCGGAGATGCGGATGATTTGGTTTTGGCCATAAGAAA
>CAJOQI010000048.1 GCA_905236895.1 uncultured Peptostreptococcaceae bacterium
CCTTGATTACCGTGCCCACATCCTTAAATAGCACCACGGGAGACTTCATATTCACTGCCAGAACAGGCTCTTGACCATTCTGGGCAATATTAATAAAGCCCTGCTTAATCAAAGCCTTCTCTATAAACTGATCTTTTTCGCCGTCCGCCGGTCTATAGAGAGCATAGGCAAAATCCATTGAAATAAGCTCCGACATAAGTTCAGTCACTATCATCTGTGCAGCATCTTCAACCACAGAGTTCTCCGAGGCAAAGACAAATCCAATGGAAGCAATGTCTCCCGCAGCATTGTTTCTTACCCTCGCTGCCAGTTCCTTATCTCCCAATTCCTTGAAGAGATCCTTTACACCGATCTGTCTGCATGCTGCACAGGCAATGATTCTTCCACCTTCTGCGCTGTCTTTGATGAAAAGGGAATGAACATCATCACTATCAAGATATGCTCCGATCTTTGCAACACCCCTATTCTTTCCTCCCAGTTCGGGAACGATAGGATTATAGATTGTCTGGTCATAGATGGCCAAGGGACTTATTTCCAATTCCCTGGCTTCAAGCACGTGCTTATAGGTAGGCTCTCTTAAATACATATTGTGTTCGTAGATAAAGTCCTGAGCCACCGGATCGATAATATTGGAAATGTCCCTGTTAAGATCGATATTCTCTCTTATTCTCGTGGAGCTTATATCCTCGTAGAATTTGTCCAGTATAAGCCTTACAACCTTACCCTCGATTGGGTATCTTACGCTGTCACCCTCCTTGGAGTTTTCCCTGGTTTCTCTTTCAAAGATAATATGATTAAGAGAGTGAACGCTATTCGGATTTGGCAAGAGATGATAGGCAGAGGCGTTTTCCACCACATCACTTCCAACGGCAAGATAGAGTTCCCTCCCTGAGAAGAGACCCTTAAGCTTTCTTATATCCTTATTATTGGCAATATTAATTGGAATATCGTCGGGGAAGGTATAGATTCCCTCTTCTCCCGCCATGGACATATTTACAATCTGCCTTCTTAAAAGTTTAGGCTGAGTATGCTTGGACCAGGAGAATTCATCAACAGCCAAATAAACGTCATATCCCATATCCCTGATTTTCATGGCAACAGCCTTATGTCCCAGGCTGAAGGGATCAAAGGTTCCCGGATAGAAGCATACCTTGCTGCTGTCGGGGAATTTCATGGGCTCGCTGCTTTCTTCCCTGGCACTTATATATCTGTAAATATGGTTCAATACCGCCGCATTGCTGTAGAAGTCCAGGGTTCCTTCCTTGGTTTCATCCAGCAGCATGAGGAGCTTGCGATAGCTGTGAGCAAAGAGAAGATCCTTATCCTCCATGCTAAGAATGTCGCTGGCATAGATATATTGACCTATACATCTAAATGCCTCTCGGCTAAGCTCGCTGTCGTAGTGGGAATAGGCTTTGATCATCAGGTATTCCAGTTTGATCTTACGAGCCTTATTCTCCTCTTCCTGGTCCGGATGGGCTGCCTGGAATTCGTGGAAATTCTCCAGGATAACACCCAGGGATTCCACCATGAATCCCGCAACTTTGCTGTTTGCCTTTAATGCTGCTTCCTCTATGGTATCCAGCACCTCGTCAAACTCCGCCGGTGGAAGGGACAGACTCATCTTACCCATATAATAGGGCACGTATTTGGCGAATTTTCTTTCACCTACTTCAAGACCGTTATAGAGTTCAACGGCCATTTCATTTCTCTGGGATTCAGGCATTCTTGGAATCAGAGAAAGGAGGGTATCTCCCGCAGTCCTTCTTAAATCCAGCCTTTCGTTTACCTTAAGGATATTAACAAGGTGGGTTCCAAGATGGAGAATGCCGGCATCGCTGCTGCTCTTCTCCAGATAATATCTCATAAGCTCTATACTGGCCACCTTAACGAGCCAGTGGGTTCCCATCTTAAGGTCATCCAGGAATATATCTCCAACGATTTCGGAGAATTCTTCCGGATCCGCAGGAAGATCCAGAAGAAGAACCATTCTGGAATAGTAGAGCTCGTCGCTTATGCTTCTATCCAAATGTCTCTCCGCTCTTAAAGCCGCAATCCTTACGGGGAGACTGTCTTCCTGGTTTCCTCTGATGCCTTCAATATACTCAGCAACGGCAGAGAGGAAATCGCCGGAGCATTCCTCAGGTGGAATCATTTCACATGTGGTCAGAAGCACCACGGAAAGGTCTTCATCTTTTGTTCCCGCAAGGAAATAAGGAATGAGAAGATCGATATAATCTCTTGCCACACCGGGCTGGCTGCTTGCAATCAGGGATGCCATGAAGGCGCCAAGGCTGCCGTGCATCCATCTTCTATGCTGCTCCGTAAACCTTCTCTCCGGATTGATAATCTTATCAATATATTCCGTTGCAAGGGATATATTGGTATCCTGTCTGGGTTTAAGTACAACCCCCTCAGGCAGTTCCTTCTTATAGGTAATGGTGAAGGATGCTATCATCTCACCCATTATCTCCGCCGCCTGAGTTCTTATATCACCATCCTTATGAGCCAAAAGCTCATAGAGAAATTTTAGAGTCATCAGTTTCTGCTTCTCGGTCATATATGTGGAATACTCATCCAGAATTCCAACATAGGTTCTAACATTCTTCCAGGCTTCTTCGCTTCTGGCCGCCTCGATTAAATCTGCCAGTTCGCTGTCTACCTGAAGTACACTCATAAGCTTAATATTATGGGAGATGGCGGAGAACTTAATCTGATTAACCGTATCCGCTCCCGACATCAAAGCCCTTTCGCTTCTCTTGGGATTGATTTCAGGAATATCCTCCGTTGGATGTTCAGGGATTCTCGGATCCACCCCAAGCTCCATCATATAGTTTTCAAAGTCCTTTAACTTTGCATAAACCTTTCTATATCTCTTCTCTTTCTTTTCGTCTACATTATCCAGCATTCCCAGGATAATATCGAAAGCCTCCGCCAGACTGTATATCTTAACTTTCTTCTTGCCATTCTCGTCCTTTTCGTCCTTAACTCTGAAGTCCGCATAGATAAGAAGGAGGGATTCAACTGAAAGATTTTCCAGTTCCAAATCCCATGTGGAATGGTTGGCTGCAATATGTCCCATTGTCGGAAGTCTATATCTGTCGTAGCAAATATCCGTATAGTAGTAGTGAAGATAAGGAACTCTGCTGCTCTCACTTTCACTGCATCCGAATTTACCTATGTCGTGACCCATGGCAGCGCCGGAAATCAAAGGAAGATCAACGGGCACTCCCGCCTTCACCAGTTGCCTTGCCACATACATGGCCACATAGTGGACTCCGCTCATATGAGCCAAGGTATCAAAGGGGGTAATATCAGCGGCTACTCTTAAGAACTCATAAATATACCCGTAATTAATGAGGTCCTTAAGACGTCTATACTCCGCTGCAGTATTCCCTTCTATGTCGCTTTCCCCCATGATTAAAAGATTTCTCTTGTAATCAAAGTCCATGGTCTCCTCTTCGTATTGATAGAGAGCCCTTAGAATCTGAAGGAATAAAAGTCTACCCATTGAATATCTATCGTCCTGGGAAATATCCCTGCTATGGGTTTCAGGAAACATTTCCGAAAGAATATAGTTCATGGAATAGGCTGCCCAACCCTCCGCAGGCTTATCTCTCAACTCCTTAATATATTCGGAAACTATTCCCTCAACCTTCCGGCTGTTGAAGCGATTGTATTTGCCTCTTGCCTCTCGGTCTATCTTCCTACTCATTTCCTGACCAAGACTGGATGAAAGGAGACTGTCTATCTCCCCTTCGCTTCTCTCCGTTCTCACCAAAAAAGAAATATCCTTAAGGGTCTGTTCCATCACCTTATAGATATCTATTCTTCCTTCTCTCTCTTCTCTTCCCATAAATGTTCCTCAATCATTCTGCAGAATTCTTTTCCGCTTGATACCCTGTTTATTTCACCCCTAAGGGCCGCAGCACCGCGGACTCCCTTAAGATATTTACCTACGAATTTTCGCATCTCTCTTACTGCGGAATACTCACCCTTGGCTTCCTCCATATCCCTATAGTGGCGAAGAATCATTTCTCTCTTCTCCTCAGGACTTGGTTTATCCGGCAATGGTTCTCCGGAAAAGCCAGCCTTAAGTTCTCTGAAAATCCAGGGGTTTCCCAAGGCGCCTCTTCCTATTGCCACGAAATCGCATCCCGTTTCCTCCATCATGGATTTGGCATCATCAAAGGAATTAATATCCCCGTTTCCAACTATTGGAATGCTGACTCTTTTCTTTACCTCACCAATGGCTACCCGATCCGCACTTCCGCTATAGTATTGCTCCCTGGTTCTGCCGTGAACCGTAATGGCCGAAGCCCCACCTCTTTCCATAGCATCCGCTGCTTCAAAAAGCTGGCTATAGTCTCCCGGTTCCACCTGGATTCCTATTCTCATCTTAACGGTGATGGGTTTATCCGTTGCCTCTCTCATGGCTTTGATAATTCTATAAATCAGATCGGGGCTCTTAAGTAAGGCCGACCCATCTCCGTTCTTCACAACCTTTGGTACGGGGCAACCCATATTCACGTCCAAGAGAGTATGGCCCAAGGGATTTAGCTTTTCCGCAGCAAAGGCCATATTATCCGGATCGGAACCAAAGATCTGAAAACCCACGGGCTTTATATCCCCGGAGGTATCCAAAAGTTCCATGGACTTTTTGTCGTTATAATAGAGGCCTTTGGCGCTGACCATCTCCGTAAAGGAAAGACCTGCCCCCAGGTCCTGGCAGATTCGACGAAAGCTTCCGTCTGTGAATCCGGCCATTGGAGCCAAGAAAAAGCAGGTCTCAGGAGTAAAGCCTCCTATACTCTTAATCTCCATCAGTTAACTACCCTTTCAAGGCGCTTCAGAGCCAGGGCGATGGTAAGTCCGGGAATAACTCTATTACCCGTTATCTCCGCTCCCAATATTTCGTTTATCCTCTTAAGCCTATACTGAACCGTATTGGCGTGGATTCCCATAAGCTTTGCGGTGGTTCCGCTGTTCATACCTGCGTCCAGAACAAAGGTCTCCAAGGTGTCCAGCAGCTGCTTTGCTTTGTTCTCTCCCAGTTCTCTACTGAATGCGCCAAGAAGATCGCTGTAATACCTTTTGATATGACCTCCCTGAACCTGAATATTGATGCAGTTGGAAACCAAGACCAATTCGTATTTGGAGAATACTCTCTTATAAGGGAAGACGCTTTCCACGAAGGTCCAGGTCTCGCTTATCAGACCAAAACCTTCCGCAGCTCCTTCCAGCCCATCAACTCCTGTAACATGGAAGATTCTGATGTCTTTACCCTGTTCCTTCAGGGAATTGAAAAGGTCAACGCAGTCCGTCTTGGGGCTGGTCTCCCTTTCCCCGCCATCACCAAAGAGAATCAAACCGAAATTCTCCTCTCCTTCGGTAATCATAATAACTTCCGCGCTGCTTTCCTCTTCGAATTTATCTATAGTTCTTATGGAGGCGTCGTCATCCAAACCCTTGGTATAGAAGACGCTGGTAATATCTTCAACCTTGATTCCCATTTCGTCCTTGACGGAATAAGCAAGGCTCTTGTTACCCCTGGTAAGGGCTTTGATAAATTCCACCTTAACATCTCTTTCGGGGGTGTATTTCCACATTCCCGCAGCCAGCTCTATTATCTCCGCCAATTTGGTTATATCCATGGCGGAATACTGATCCTCGTTATCCACGATCAGAAGAAAATAGTTTTCGTTATCCAAGGTAATGCTGCCCCAGTATGCGGCAATTCCCTCAACCTCCAACATGGAATAAACATGGCTTTCATCGTCTTTATTCCTTTTCTTCAGCATCTTCACAGCGTCTGCAACGGAGGTCCTATGTCTGGTTTCAACTACCAAGATTGGGTTGAAGTCTTTGGAAATCAATACCACCTGGAATTCGTTGCTTACAGCCGCCTCTCTCAAGGCATCATTGAAGCTGCTGTTTCTTTCAAAATCCAAAAGATGGTAGATGGTATTGTTTATGAGATTGTTTTCCGTACCAAGTCCCATAAGCAGCTTATCCATCACCTGCTCTATAACCTCGGAGTATTTGGACTTATTCCCCTTGGTCATGAAAATAAGAGGAAGACCTAGAGCCTCTGCCATTTCCAGAGTCTCTGCATCCTCCTCTTTTAATCCGTCTTTTACATTAAAAATCACAAGAGCGCTTATGCCTGCACCGGCAAGGCTCTTAATTGCTTTTTTCTGAAGGGCTTTATCCCCTTCCATTCCGCTGAAAGAGGTAAGAACAAGCTGCTCTCTTTCACCATTTTCCTTAAGAGCGGACTTAACATCTCTAGCATCCATAACGGATATGGATCTAACCACATTGTCAAGATTTCTCTTTCCCGCAGCCACCATACATGGCTTGAAAGCGCCAAGCTCCAGGCAATCCCTAACCGTGATTTTCATTATTCTTCACCTTCTTGAGATTTATTATCTTCCCCCATTTCCTCTCTTTCCGGCTCCACTGTCTCCTCTTGGTTTTCTTCGTCTTTCTTCTGGGTCAAAGGAGATACGGGAGGTACCGGAGGCATGGGGGGTCTATAAATATATCCCTGGGGATGATTATCAATATCCCCATTACGTCCTTCCATATTCTCAAACTGCTGGCCGTATTTTTCCATTTCGGCCTTCAGTCTCTCCTCTTCTTCCTCGCGGATTCTCTGGCTTTCTGCAGCCTCCTCCGCATTAACCTTCTGAATCTCCGCTTCCTTCTCAAGAACGTCGGCAGCGATATCTTCTGCGGTCTTTGCTCCTGTATAGAGAGCCTCGAACTGTTCACCGTCCAGGGTTTCAACAGCAAGAAGTGCCTGGGCTACAGCTTCCATCTTATCCATATTCTCACTGATGATTCTCTTGGTTTCTTCAAATGCTTCATCGATTATCTTCTTAACCTCATGATCGATGGCAGAAGCGGTTTCCTCGGAATAAGGCTTCTTGGTGGTGAAGTCGTTACCCAGGAATACTTCCTCGGAGTCCGCATAATTGATTGGACCCAGAGAATCGGAGAAGCCGTACCGGGTAACCATATTTCTGGCTATATCCGTTGCTCTCTCAATATCGTTAGAAGCGCCTGTGCTGATGTCCTCCAGAATCAAAAGCTCTGCTACACGACCACCAAGGAGATGCTTGATAGAATTAAGCATTCCCTTCTTTGTTCCATAGGCCTTATCGGTCTCAGGAAGCTGCATAGTGAATCCGCCTGCAGATCCTCTGGGGATAATGGTAATCTGGTGAACGGGATCGGAATCCGGAAGGCTTCTCATAACCACAGCATGTCCTGCTTCGTGATATGCGGTCAGCTTTCTTTCGTCCTCACTTATTACCCTGCTCTTCTTTGCAGGTCCTGCGATTACCTTGGTTGTGGCCTCTTCTATTTCAGCCATCCTAATCTTACGGCCGTTACGTCTTGCGGTAATGAGAGCAGCTTCGTTAAGAAGGTTCTCCAGATCCGCAGGAGTGAATCCGGGAGTACGTCTTGCAATGATTGCAGGAGATACTTCGTCGGCCAAGGACTTATTCTTTGCGTGAACTTTGATAACCTCTTCTCTTCCCTTAACGTCGGGGATGCCGATAACGATCTGTCTATCAAAGCGTCCCGGTCTAAGGAGAGCCGGATCAAGTACGTCAGGTCTATTGGTAGCAGCCAGGATGATGATTCCGGAGTTTTCTCCGAATCCATCCATCTCAACCAGCAGCTGGTTAAGGGTCTGCTCTCTTTCGTCGTTTCCGCCGCCCAGGCCCGCACCACGCTTACGGCCTACGGCGTCTATTTCGTCTATAAATACGATACAGGGTGCATTCTTCTTGGCCTGATCAAAGAGGTCTCTTACTCTGGATGCACCAACACCTACGAACATTTCAACAAAGTCGGAACCACTGATTGTATAGAAAGGAACTCCCGCTTCTCCCGCTGTAGCCCTTGAAACATAGGTCTTTCCCGTTCCCGGAGGGCCTACAAGAAGAACGCCTTTGGGGATTCTTGCACCAAGTTCCTGATATTTTCTGGGGTCTCTCAAGAAATCAACGATTTCTTCCAGTTCTTCCTTTTCTTCTTTTAATCCCGCAACCTCTGCAAAGGTAATCCTTCTGCCGTCACCACGGAAAAGCTTGGCTCGGCTCTTTCCAAAGGAGAAGGCCTTGCCGTTACCACCTTGATTCATCATGATATAGAAGAGGAATCCAAGGGCAACCAGCATAATAATGCTGGGAATCATGCTAAAGAAGGCGGAAGCCGCAGAGCTTGGGTTATCGGTCTCTACGCTGAGCTTTCCCTCCTCCATCTGGGGATAGATATAGGTTTCCTCAAGATAGGCAATCTCGTAGATATAAGGAGCGTAGGTATAGACATACTCCTTCTTTTCTTCCGTACTGCTCTTAAGAAGTCCCGTAAGCTTGGTTCCCGTTATATTGATTTCCGAAATCTCACCCTTTTCCAAATGGGTAGCGAATTCGGAATACTTAACCTTCTTTATCTGACCGTTGGCATTTCCTCTGTAAAACCATACGGAAAAGATAATCATTCCGATAATCAAGATATATATCGCTGTATTCTTTGCGAATTTCTTCAACTTATACTTCCTCCCAAAATTTGTTTATGCCAAACAAATAAGCCTATGTATTTTATCATATATCCACTGTTATTTCAACAAATAGGCCTTTTTTCTCCCTATCCTTATATGGTGCAAGGCTTGATTTTATAACCATATCCTTGGTTCCGCAGGTTTTTATGAGAAGGGCCTGGCTACCCAAGGCGGCAATCAATACATTATTCCTTTCATCCCTGGGAATCTTCCTGTCCACCAGAAGGTCCTGAAGTTTCTTGGTACCCCCCGGTAACTTAATCATATCCCCCGGCCTTCTTCCTCTTAGATGAGGTTTAATTTCTTCCCCAAAGATTTCTTTTAGGTCCTCCAAATCAAAGGCTCCGTAGGCGCTGCCCTCTATGGGGGAAGGCATTTCTCCGGAGAATTCCACTACTCTAAGAACCATGTTTTGGCCTATTTCTGTCGAAAAACGATTTTCATTATCGTTTATTTTTTTACCCAGGACCAAGTCTCCGTAAACATCTGCAATGAACCGATCTCCCGGAAGAGAAGCACGCTTTGAAGAATTCTCTCTCCTAACAACTTTAAGGGCTTCATCAAAGCTTCCCATGGTGGCATCCCTATGAATTCCTATATCCTTGAAGGCCTTGGCCAGCACCCTTCTCTTTAGGGCCGGGTCAAGGCTATCCACCGCCTCACGGCTCATATGAATTTCTCCATCCTTTTCAGTTGCA